>JAWOJI010000087.1:0-36145 GCA_046481735.1 Desulfatiglandales bacterium
TCCGAAAACACCATACCTGGCGATCTCCATCACATTGGTCACCTTTTCCACCTTCGCATCCACGCCGCTTTCTGCAACAGCCTCCCGAACATTCTTGTCCGTCTGCTCACATCTGCGGCATCCAGGACCAAGGACTTTAATATCCATTGTAAAACCTCCTTCCGTAAGCACCGATCATTTGGGTACCGGAACAAACACGGCCGCTCGCCTTTTCACCGAACGAATCATTTTTTAGGAACGGATATTTCTGAGAAAATTGGTATGCTAACATATCACTTTCCAGCTATGCAAGACCTTTGCTTGGAGCTTTGCTTGGAGCAAAGTTTTTCCCGGTTGAGCGAAGGAATTAGTTCCCTGATGCGAACAATATCGGGTTCTTCCTCCAACCAGTGTCTCAGATTACCAAGAAGAGTTGCGACGAAGGGGTTGGCTCTACCGTCTGCAAGGTAGTAATTGACCCACAATCCATCCTTCTCAGATCGAACCAGTGCGGCCTTTTCGAGAACCTTGAGATGCTTCGAAGCCGTAGGCTGCGCAACCCCGAGGGCGGCCTTGATCTCGCAGACGCAAAGCTTTTTATGCTGAAGCATTTTGAGAATTCTGATCCGATTCGGGTCGGAAAGAGCCTTCATGACGGACAAAAAGGCCTGCATCTGTTCCTCCTCATATAGCTCTTTAGCAATATATTTGTTGAATAAGGGCAAGTCAAGAGGGTTGTTGCACTTCACCTTTCCCCCAGTTGGAAGATGGGTTGGCGCCTCGGTGCCAGGTTTCCGCATTGCTTAATATAATTAGGCAATTCTTGAAAAAATGATAAGCAAAATAAAAAACCGTAATAATAATATGCTATTATAATTCCTAATGTAAATAAGTTTCTGCTTGACAAGGGGCTTGTTATTGTAAACAATGACAATTCATAAAGGAGTACTGCAGCTCAAATGAGCTTTTTTCATGGGATTTCTTAAAATCATTAGATATAGATATATGCTGCAATTATAGTGTGTTACAAGAAATATCCGGCAATCATTTCGAAGATATCCGATAAATCCTAGGCTGCATGGACATGGCCAACCGTAGTACCAGAGAAGACACCAAGAACCGCATCATCGAGTCAGCCAAGAAGCTTTTTGCAGAACAAGGCTATCAAAAGACGACGGTGGTGGACATCTCAAAGCAGGCCGGCCTTTCGGAGGCGGCCTTGTACGAATATTTTCAGGGAAAAGAGGACCTGCTTCTTGCCATTCCAGATCTCTGGGTTTCGGATCTCCTGGAAGATGCCAGAGAGCAGCTCTTTGGAATCAGGGGGGCTGAGAACAAGCTGAGGAAATTCCTCTGGTGGAATCTGCGACGGATCGAACAAGCCCCGCTTGACGCCAAGATCGTCTATCTGTTTTTGAAAACCAATGCCAATTTCATGAGCACGCCGGTTTATGCCAATGTGAGGAAGCTCTACGCCTACCTTTTGGACATTTTCGAAGAAGGGAAAAAAAGCGGAGAAATGAAGGAGACGTTGAATACCTATGCAGCCAGGGACATTTTTGTAGGCACCATGGACCACATTGTCACCCGGTGGCTTCTGAAGGACATGAATTATTCCTTGTTTGAGAACCTGGAAGCGTTGTTCGAGCTCATGGTAGACGCTTTCAGGGCAAGAACGCTGCAGGGGAAGGAATGCAGGGCTGAAAACGGGGTCAACGGCGAAGGGCGGGAGCACCGAAGTGCGATGGTGAATGGAACAATGGAACAAAGGCGGGTTGAGGGCGTCTATTAACCGGTCAATTTTTCAAGGAGGGTGAACATGGCAAAGGTATTGTTTCAGTGGGACTATTCAAAATATCCCGGGGCGGAGAAATACCCCCACCTGTTCAAACCGATACAGGTCGGCGGTTTGACGGTTCCCAACCGCATCGTGTACGCGGCTACCGAGGACAATCTGAACAGTCACGACGGTTTCGTGACCGACGCGGATGTGGCCTACATGCGGAGCAGGGCTGAAGGCGTTGTGGGGGGGATGTGCTTCATGCAGGGAGTCTACATGGACCCTGAGCGTAAAGGCCAGGGATATGTGGGGCAAGCCGCATGCTGGGATGACAAGTTCGTTCCTGGATTGAGGCGTCTTGCCGATGCGATCCATGGGGAAAAAGCAATCGCAGGCTTCCAGCTCATGGATTGCGGTCGGGTGGGCGCTGTGGAGGTCCCCTTCGGCAAGGGACCCTCTGCGGTACCCCAGCGCTTGAGAATCTTCCGGCCCATGCATGAGATGACCAAGGATGAGATCAAGACCATGATCCAGCAGCATCTGGATTCTGCAAGACGCGGCCTTGAAGCCGGATTCGACGTGATCGAGATTTCCGGGATCGTGGGCTATCTCATTTCCAACTTCATCTCAAGCTACACCAACCGCAGGACGGATGAGTATGGAGGAGATATTCGGGGCAGGATGAAAGCGGTGGTGGAAATCATTGAAGGGCTGAAAAAGATTTGTCCCAAAGATGTTCCTGTCGGGATACGCCTTTGCGCTGAGGAACTGCTTGACGATGTGCGCGGCAACACGCCGGAAGAATCGATGATGTCCTACAAGATCGCGGAGGAGGCAGGCGTCGATTACATCAGCGTTACCGCGGGCTGGCAGGAGTCTATCGTTCCGGTCATCAGCCGCGATGTCCCACAGGGAAGCTGGCTCCACTTGGCAAAGCGCTCAAAGGAAAATGTGAAAGTGCCCATCATGATGGCCTACAGGCTGTTTGATCCGGCTATTCCTCATGCAGCCGTTGAGAAGGGCGAGCTCGACATGTGGCAGATGTGCCGCCCCATGATCGCAGACCCCCTGATGCCGAAGAAGGTGCTGGAGGGGAAGGAAAAGGAGATCCGGTGGTGTGTGGCTTGCAACCTCTGCCTGGCCCGCCTGTTCCGGGACGCTCCCATGACCTGTTACATCAACCCCCTGTGCGCCCACGAACATGATCCCAAGTTCACCAGTCCTCCGGCTGCAGAGGAGCAAAAGAACGTCATGATCGTCGGCGCCGGCCCTGCAGGGTTGGAGTGCGCCTATACGGCCGCCCAGAGGGGCCATGAGGTCCATGTCTACGACAAGAGAGAGAATCTGGGAGGGACCCTTCTGGAGGCTTCGAAAGCGCCTTACGGCGACAACGAACTCTTCACCTGCATCGACTACCAGAAAGTCATGTGTGAAAAGGCTGGTGTCAGCTTCCATTTAGGGACTGAGGTCACGGAGGATCTCATTCGGGATGAACTCCCAGACAGCGTGGTTCTCGCGACCGGCCCGGTTTACGCCAAGCTCAGTGTCCCGGGATCCGAGGGAGTGAAGGCGGTCACAGTCCTGGATGTGCTCAGGGGCGACGCCCGAGTGGGCGAAAAAGTTCTCGTGTGGGGCACCAGGAAACCCGGCATCGGTGTGGCGCTGCACTTGGCCAAGCAGGGCAAGAAAGTCACCATCGCGGGCAAGGAGAAGTCCGCAGGTTTTGACATCAACCCCTCTTTCAAATGGCGGTATATGATCTATCTGAGACAAAACGGAGTGAAGGCTTACAATGACGTTACGATCGACGAGATCCAGGGCAATGAAGCGATCCTCAAGACCTTTGACGGGTTCCGATTCCCTGTGAAATTCGATACTCTGGTGGTGGCGGAAAGAGGGCCCAACGAGAATCTCAAGAGCGTGGTTCAGGGAGAGGGCATTGAGCTCTTCGTCATTGGTGATGCGCTTGTACCCCGCAACCTTTCCAGCGCGGTGCACGATGGATTTCGCATTGGAATAAGGATTTAAGGAGGAGGTTTACCATGGCATTTGATGCGGAAAAAGAAATTACGAAATTGTGGGGGAATCTGCGCAGCGCCCAGAGTGAGATCGGCCGCACCTATTTCAGGTGGCGGCAGGCGGCACTGGCCCTGGCGGGACCCGACGCAAACCCCCTGGATGTGAGTTTAAAGGCGGCCGAAGTAATCGGCAAAGAACTGGGAAAGCAATCCCTCCCCCGGCTCAACTGGCTGAAGGGCGAAGAAGCCTGGTTGAGGAGTCTTGCCGGAGGCATTGCCGCCCAATGGATTATGCAAGGGGCTGTCGTGAAGGTGGAAAAGGGCGAAAAGCCTACCGAAGTTTTCATTACATGGGACAGATGCCCCTGGCCCTCGTATGCCAAAGAATACGGCGTCAAGATGGAGGAGGATGTGCTGTGTTGCGACAGAATCCTTCAAAGCATCCTTCCCGATGTGAATGTCTTCTTCAACGTCAACTATAAGATTGAAACGTTAAAGGCGATTCCCAGAGGGCAGGGTGTTTGCCTCAGACGACTGTTTAAAGCTTAATACAGAGGAGTGAAAAAATGGCTGCTCAAATAGATCCCAAGAAGTGTACCATGTGTGGAGGGTTAGTCCAGCCGTTGTGTGTTGAAATATGCCCTGATTCCGCGGTCAGGGTGCAGGACAGCCGAGTGGTGGTCACGGAATTCCTGTGTGAGGACTGCAATGAGTGCGGCGTGGTCTGCCCGGACAGGGCCATAACGGTGACAGTGGATAAAGTCACTTTTTAACACACGGTCGACGGGCCATGCCATCTCCGGCTGCACCATCCGGGGATGGCCGGCCTTCCCTTTTTCAAGGAGGCGATACGATGAAGGTCAACAAGATAGATCATATCTGCATTGCGGTGAAGAACCTGGATGAAGCCAGAAAGGTCTGGGAACCCATCATGGGAAAAGCGAAGGCGGACGACGAATACATTGACGAACCCGAGAAGATCAGGGTGGCGAGGTATTGGGTTGGTGAAGTGGGTTTCGAGCTGATGGAATCCACCACGCCTGACGGTGATGTGGCCAAGTTTATTGAGAAGAACGGTGAGGGCGTGATGCTTATCAGCTTTAATGTGGACAACACCAGGAGCGCCGTTGAGGAGTTGAAAGGCAAAGGCTATCCCTTCATCCCCGACAAGCGGGGAGAGGTGGCCAGACCTTTCCGGGATTGCGAATTTGCCTTTATCCATCCCAAGAAGGTCAACGGCGTGCTCCTGGAACTCATCGACTACAAATGGGAAGAGCTTAAAAAGCGGTAGCGAAAACAAACAGGACCCCTTGCATGGGAAAGCAATATATTCCGTACGAAGTCTATCTGGTCTACGTCGATTTGGACAAGTGCGACGGATGCGAGCAATGCATCGTCTATTGCCCGGTCAATGTTTTTGATTTTTCCATCAAGGCTTATCCCAACCGGCCCCAAAACTGTCTGGGGTGCCGGACCTGCGAGGCGGTCTGCAAGTCCAAAGCAATCATTATTACGGAAATATGAACTGACGGCGCAAGGCACACGGGACAAGGCGGGGCGCTCAAACTGAACATGCAGGTGTTTGCCGCGACCCGTGCACCTTGTACCGTGCACCGCTTGTTGAGGTGAGTTTATGACGGATGCAATCATGATCATCGGCGCGGGCGTTGCGGGCATTAATTGCGCCCTGAACGCCGCAAAATACGGGGCAAAAGTCTATCTAGTGGATGATACGGCGAGCATCGGGGGCATGATGGCAAGGCTCGACAAAACCTTTCCCACCAATGACTGCTCGATCTGCATTGAGGCGCCCCAAATGTACGAGGTGGACAATCACCCCAATATCGAGATCCTCACCAGCACCGAGGTTCGGAAGGTCTCGAAGGCGAACGGCGGTTTTAAAATCCGTCTTGTCAGGAAGGCGAAGTTCATCGACGAGGAGAAGTGCACGGGATGCCGCGCATGCATGGACGCCTGCCCGGTCAGCGTGCCTGATGAGATGGACGGCAAGATCGGCGGAACCCGCAAGTTGATCTACATGCCCTTTCCCCAATCCGTCCCGAACAAGGCCGTCCTGGATCCCGACTGCCGGTACGGAAAAAAGAGGTCCGAAGGATCCTGCGTTGGGGGATGCGTGGTGGATTGCAGCCAATGCCGGGAATGCCCGATTGCTCTTTGCGTTGCCGCATGCCGGAAGGAGGGGAAAGACGCGGTTCGGTTGTGGCAGGCCAACAAGAACGTGGACCTGGAAGTCAAAAGCATCGTGGTGGCCACGGGGATCATTGATGCAAAGCCTCCCAAGGGACTGCACGGATATGACGTTTACGACAACGTAATCACCAACACACAATTTGAGCGGTTGATGAATGCGGGTGGCCCTACGGCCGGTCAAATCATCAGGCCCTCGGACAAAAAACACGCCCACAAAATCGCCTGGATCCAATGCGCCGGGAGGGGCTTGGACCACGGCACGCCCTATTGCTCCAAGGTCTGCTGCATGATAGCCACCAAGCAGGTCATTATTTCCAAAGAGCATGACCCGTCCGTGGAGACAACCATCTATTACAATGATCTCAAAGCCTACGGCAAAGGGTTCTGGGGTTTTTATCAAAAAGCAAAGGAGCATGGAGTCAAGTATGTGCGGGCCAGGCCTTACGATGTGTTCGAGCTTCCCGAAAGCAAGAACCTGTTGATTCGCTACGAGGACCTGGATACGGGAGAGCTGAGAAAAGATGAAGTGGAGCTTCTGGTCCTGTCCACGGGGCTCATCCCGAGCGATCGAAACGAAAGGCTTGCAAAGATTTTGAAGATACGGCTTGGGAAGCTCGGTTACTTTGAAGAGAAGGATCCTTTCCTGTCCCCCCTGGAGACGGACGTGCCGGGAATCTATCTTTGCGGCGGCGCCACAGGTCCGATCGACATCTCGGAGTCGGTGGTTCAGGCTACGGCGGCGAGCATGAAAGCGATTCTCCATGGAGCCGAAAAAGCGGCGGCTTAAGGAGAAGGAAACAGAATGCAAAAAGCGGAATACAGGAGGCAGCAGGACAACCCTCTTCATGACCCCACCAATATTGAGGGTCCATTCCATAGATTCTGTATCCAGAACTCCTGAATTCTCAGTGTTGTGCGAGGAACATTCCATGAGCGAGGATTTGAGAATCGGCGTTTTCGTTTGTGACTGTGGTTCCAACATTGCAGGCGTCGTCAATGTGCCCGAGGTGGTTGAATACTCGAAAACGCTTCCAAACGTGGCATATGCCGATGAGGGCAAGTGGTCCTGCTCTGTAGACGCGTTGGGCTCAATGCAGCAGGCCATCAAGGATCATCAATTAAACCGCGTTGTCATCGCATCCTGCACGCCGAGGACTCACGAGCCACTTTTCAAGCAGACGGTGAAGGAAGCGGGCCTGAACCCCTACCTCCTGGAATTTGTCAGCATCCGGGAGCAGGTCTCCTGGGTTCACATGAACGAGCCTGATGCAGCCACCCGGAAGGCCAAGGATCTGGTCAAGATGGGAGTGGCCAAGGCCGCGCTTCTGGAAGAAGGAGAAGAGATCAGGCTCCCTGTGGGGAAAGAGTGCTTGATCATCGGCGGCGGTGCGGCAGGAATGAATGCCGCTCTCAGTGTGGCCGCCCAGGGATTCAGGGCTATCATCGTGGAGAAAGAGCCCCGGCTGGGAGGCCTACTGAACAAAATCGGCACAGTATCGCACGAGCACGGCGAGATGGCCGCCGAGGAGATCCTGAGAAGAGCCAGGGAGGTTGTAGCGGCCGATCCGAACGTCACGGTATACACGAGCGCTGTCATCGAGGATGTGAAGGGGTATATCGGCAATTACAAGGTCAAGATCAAGGCGAATGGAACAGCGGAAAGTCTTGATGTGTCCACCATCATCGTGGCGACCGGTATGAGGGAGGTCAAACCCGAAGGGCTGTTCCTTTACGGAGAGGATTCCCGGGTGGTCACCCAGCTTGAGCTTGAAGGCAAGCTCAAAAGCTCACAGACAGGAAACCCGAAGCACGTCGTCATGATCAACTGCGTGGGGTCCAAGAACGAGACACGAGGGTGCTGCAACATCGGCTGTCCTGTTTCTGTGAAGAACGCCCTGGCCCTGAAGCAAATCGATCCGGACACGAAGGTTTACGTCCTTTACAGGGACCTGAGCATGGTGAGGGAGGAGCACTTTCACCTGGATGCAGCCAAGGGGGCCGGGGTGAAGTTCATTCGCTTCCCGGATGACCGATACCCGGAAGTGACTAGGGAAAAAGGGAACCTTCAGATCAAGGTGCACGATATCCTAAGCGGGAGGGAGTTCAAATTTCCTGCCGATCTTCTCGTCCTGACCGTGGGATTTGAAGGGGACGAGACGATCGAGGCACTCAGAGGACATCTGAAGGTGTCCACCAATGCAGAAGGTTTTTTCCAGGAGCGGCACATCAAGCTGGGGCCCCTTGATTTTCCTGCGGACGGGATCGCCCTCTGCGGTTGCGCAAAGAATCCCAAGAGCTACAAGGAAACCTGCGAAGAGGGGATCGGGGCGGCAATGAGGGTGTCCATCCCCATGAAAAACGAACACATTGAAGCCGAAGGGATCGTGGCGGACATCGACCTATCGAACTGCAATTTTTGCGGCCTCTGTCATAAACGCTGCCCCTACGGCGCCATCCTGGTGAACGAGAACAAGGAACCTTCCGTGGTAAAAGCGCTCTGCAAGGGTTGCGGTCTTTGCGCAGCCGATTGTCCAAAGGAATGTATCACCATCGTTCACTACTCGGATGAGCAGCTTTTGGCCCAGGTGGAGGCCGCATTAGAGGAGAATGCGGAGAGAAAGATCCTTGGCTTTGTTTGCCACTGGTGCGCTCTGGGCGGAGTGGACATGGCCGGCGTGAGCCGGCTTCAGTACCCGACCAACGCCCGCTTGATCAGGGTCATGTGCTCGGCCCGGGTGCCGATCAAGCTCATCGAGCGGGCTTACGAAAAGGGTGCGGCCGGCGTCCTGGTGGCGGGGTGCGAGTTCCCTACCTGCCACTACATCTCGGGGAATTATGCCTGCGAGACAAGGGTCAAAAGGGCGAAAAAGATTCTGGCCAGGAAGGGCTACGATCCGGAGAAGCTTTGGAATGTGTGGTGCTCGGCCGCAGACGGTCCCAAGTTTGCGAACACCATGAGGGAGATGGCCAAGCAATTGAATCTTGTATGATCACCCGGCCGCGACGGTTATCAAGGAGTTGAGTGGTATGGATGCGAAGCAGGCATTGGCAGAGAAATTCAGTGATGTGACCATGTTCAGAACCTGTGAGCAGTGCGGCTGTTGCAGCTCCGCATGCCCCATCACCGGCGTCAATCAGTTCAACGTGCGAAGAATCGTGCGACACATTGAACTGGATCTTCCCGAGGAGGTGGCTCAGACGGGCCTTCCCTGGGCCTGCACAACCTGCGGGCGCTGTGAGACCGTCTGCCCGAACGGCATTGCGATCCTGGACATCATGAGACCGCTCAGGGCCATGGCGCCTGAAACGGTCGTCCCCGATGAGATCCCCCCCTGCACGGCAGCCTGCCCTGCAGGTATTGATGTCCCGGGATACTTGAGATGGATTGCCCGGGGTAAACCGGAAGAGGCTTACAAGGTGATCCTGGAAAAGATCCCCTTCCCCGGAATTCTGGGCCGGGTTTGCATTCATCCCTGCGAAACCAAGTGCCGACGGGGAGAGGTCAACCAGCCCATCGCGATTTGTGCCCTGAAACGGTATGCGGCGGATAGAGGAGGAGACCTTTTTAAAGCGGCCGCGCAGATCAAGAGAGCTACAGGCAGGAAGGCTGCAGTCATCGGGTCCGGCCCGTCAGGCCTCAGCGCCGCATTCTACCTGAGAAAAAAGGGCCACGAGGTAACGGTCTTTGAAGCAAGAGCGAAGCCTGGAGGAATGATGCGCTACGGCATTCCCTTTTACCGTCTGCCTGAGGATGTTGTCGACAAGGAGATCCGTCAGGTTCTCAGTTTGGGAATCCGGCTTGAAACAGGCAAGGAGCTGGGCAGGGATTTTACCCTGGAGGATCTGAAAAAGGAAGGCTACGAAGCCACGTACATTGCCACAGGCCTCCAAAAGAGCCGAAAAATCGAGATGGAGGGCTCCAATCTCGAAGGCGTCCTCTGGGGAGTGGACTTTCTGTCTGAAGTGAGCGAGGGAAAAGAGATCCGGGTCGAGGGCAGGGTGCTTGTCGTAGGCGGAGGCAATGTGGCGGTGGATGTGGCTCTCACCGCTTTGCGGACAGGGGCCAAGGAAGTGACTATGGCGTGTCTGGAAAACAGGGAGGAGGTGCCGGCCAGTTCCTGGGAGATCGCGCAGGCCCTGGAGGAAGGGGTAACCCTCCTGCCTTCCTGGGGGCCGCACCGCATCGTGGGGGTAAACGGAAAGGTGAAAGCCGTTGAGCTCGTCACGTGCACGAGCGTGTTTGATGAAAAGGGCGATTTTTGCCCTGCTTTCGGGGATGAGAAAAAGATCGTTGAAGCCGACCAGGTAATCCTGGCCATAGGACAAGCTGCAGACCTTTCTTTTCTTTCCGGGGACGGCGAGATCCGGCATGAGCGAGGTCTTATCGTTATCGATGCGGAGACCCACAAAACCGGCATGGCCGGTGTTTTTGCGGGCGGCGATGTGGGCCGCGGCGCCGGGGCCGTTATCGACGCGGTTGCCGCCGGCCGAAAGGCCGCCTCTTCCATGGACAGAGCGCTTGGCGGAAACGGAGTTCTCGACGAGAGCTTTTCAGAGAAACTGGATGCCGCCTCCTACACAGGCAAGAGAGACAGGGGCTTTGCCGATTTGACGAGATCCACGGCCGAAGCATTGCCTCTGGAGGAAAGGCGCAACAGCTTTAACGAGGTGGAAGGATGCTTCAGTGACGAGCAGGCTGTGGGCGAGGCCAGCAGGTGTCTTCAATGTGATTTCGAAGTCAAACTTGCCAAGCTACTCCGTTCATGATTGGAATGTTGGATTCATGGAACGATGGAATGATTGACTCAGGACTTTGTGAAAATGATATCCGCCATGCCGGATTTCATTGATCGCCCCTGCCGGGCTCTTTTCTCAGATCTCAGACCTTAGACATCTTGCTTACCTGTCAAGTAGGCCTTCGTTACAATCAAGGCATTGAACTTGTTTATCCTATGAATTGTGCTATTTTTTGAGCAGGGAAAATCGAATCGCATGATTCCGCGATTCCAATATTCCAATTGCGGAACAAAGCGGAAGTCAGAAACGGCGGGAAGAAATCCTGGCAAGAAAGAGGGCCTTATGCGCATTTTGCTGGTGGAGGATGACTTGAAGATCGCCTCTTTTGTGATCAAGGGTCTCAAGGAGGCAGGTTTTGCCGTAGACCATGCCGTGGATGGCGAAGACGGGCTCCACCTTGCTCTTTATGAACCTTATGACGCAGCGGTTATCGACATCATGCTTCCGAAGCTGGATGGACTCATGCTTATCGAGAGGCTCAGAGCCCAGGGGCGGAACACGCCGGTAATCATATTGAGCGCCAAAAGATCTGTGGACGATCGAGTGAGAGGTCTCCAGTCAGGTGGAGACGATTACCTCACCAAGCCGTTTTCCTTTGCCGAACTTCTCGCGCGGTTGCAAGGGCTGATCAGGCGTGCCACGCGAGCGGCGAAACCCGTTCTTCTCAAGGCAGGGGATCTCTCTTTGAGCCTCCTCACCCGGGAAGTTCGCCGGGGCGACGAAAGGATCGACCTTCAGCCGCGCGAGTTCGCACTGCTTGAATACCTGTTGCGTAACGAAGGAAACGTGCTGTCCAAGACCATGATTCTGGAACACGTTTGGGACTACAGTTTCGATCCTCAGACCAATGTGGTTGATGTGCTGGTTTGCCGACTGCGCAACAAGGTAGACAGGGATTTCAAGCAGAAGATGATCCACACGATTCGCGGGGTGGGCTATGTTCTCAAGGCCTCTTAGCGATCTGACGCGCACGGTGGGGTTCAGGCTCACCCTATGGTATTCCGGCATGTTCATCCTGATCATGTCCTTGCTTTTCGGATTCGTCTATTTCATGCTCTCCGCTTCACTGACAAGGCAGGACCATGAGATGATTCGCTCGCGACTCCGCGAGCTCTCAGCCGCTTATGCGCAAGGTGGGGTGGAGGGTCTGGAAATAGAGGTGACAGGGGAGAAGAAATTCAAGAAAAGCAATTCGTTTCTGGTGCGTGTTGCTGATCCGAGGAATACCACGCTCTTCCTGATCCTCCCCTACCAGTGGGCCGAGTTTGACCTCAGGGGGCTAGAAGAAAAGCCTTCTGGTGATTGGCTCAGGGTCGCCTCAAGAACGGGAAAAGAAGTGCTCGAAGTGGCATCGACCGGTCTGGCTTTTGGTTACACCCTCCAAGTCGGCAAGAGCACGGAAGAGAGGGAGAAGATCCTGAAGGATTTTCTCCGTATTTTCGTGGCAGCGCTGATTCCCCTGGTTCTGTTAGGTTTTGTCGTTGGGATTTTCCTCTCACGCAGAGCCCTGCACCCCATTCGCCAGCTCACCGAAACGGTGCGATCCATTACCAGCGGGAGAATCGACGCCCGCGCTCCTGCGCTTCGAAGCAGAGACGAACTCGGCGATCTGATTGATCTATTCAACACGATGGTTGGGAAAATCGAGAAACTCATCCGCGGGATGGGGGAGTCCCTCGACAATGTGGCCCATGATCTGCGGACGCCGATGACACGGATGAGGGGGATCGCCGAAATGGCGTTGCGAACGGATGGGGACGTGGGCGTTTGCCGTGAAGCCCTTGCCGACTGCCTCGAAGAATCGGAGAGAATCCTCGAGATGCTCAACACCCTCATGGATATTTCAGAAGCTGAATCCGGCACAATGACCCTTGAACTCCGTAGGGTGAATGTTTCTGATGTTATGGATAAGGTGTCGGATCTCTACAGATACGTTGCCGAAGAGAAAGAAGTGCAAATCGAAACCGCCTGCCCCCGAGAGCTTTCCTTTGTGGTGGACCCGCTACGGGTGGGGCAAGCTCTAGGCAACCTTGTCGATAATGCGATTAAATACACGCCCCCGGGAGGTGTTGTGAGCGCGAAGGGTGAGAAGCAGGATGAAAAAGTCCTCATTGCTGTGAGCGACACGGGAATCGGCATAGGACCCGAAGAACTTCCGAGGATTTGGGATCGTCTCTACCGAGGCGATAGAAGCCGTTCCCAAAAAGGTCTCGGTTTGGGGCTGAGCCTGGTCAAGGCCATCGTGGAAGCCCACAAGGGGGAAGTGAAGGTCACCAGTGAGCCGAGCAAAGGTTCTGTCTTCACAATCTGTCTTCCGCTGGACCCGTCGTCCGTCTCCGATTAGAATGCCAACCTTTCAAAACTGTAACGTTAAGGAAAGGTTTATGAAAGATTCATCGCTTAGATTTCCTTAAAACAAAAATGAAACTCTTCCGCTTTGCCCAAGAGAAGCGTGAAGAAACGAGAGCCCGCAAGGGGGTCACAAGGGAGTCAGGAAAGGATCTAAGCGATGGCAAAAGAACAAAAAAACACCGCAGAGAAAGCTCGGCTTGAACTGGTCGAATGTTCCCGTCAACCCGGAAAACTTCGACTTTCCCAATACGCTTGCGGCCGGAGATATCTTCGCGCGCAGGACAGCCTGGATGATATTCCGGAAAGCGATTTCGGCATCACCCTCAGATGGAGTCTACAGGTCTGCCGAACATGCCCTCAGGGTCTGACCCACTCCAAGAACATTCAGGTGCAATCCATTCCAACTGCAATGCCCAGGAGCAGAAGGATTCGTTTTGGAAAGAAAAGGAAAAGGAATTGATTTGGATGGATCCGAGTGAAGGATGGAGAATGCGCATGGGTAGAGAGGTTGAGAGTTATGGCTGGGTCCACATAGGCGTTCTTATAACAGGTTTGCTTCTTGCTTCAGTCTCTCCCTGCCTTTCAGATCCTGGCGTCGGCTCTGTAGACTTGAGAACCGCCATCAGCGATGTGGTGAGAACGAATATTCCGGCGATCGTCCACATCGAAGCCGTCCGAGAGCAAACCGTTTTTTTCCCCAGGGGCCCGTTTGACAACGAACCTCTGCTGCAATTCCTATACATGCTGCCGAAAAACGCCCTGGGAGAAGGAAACCCGAGAGGCACCGGGGTTATCATCGATCAAAGGGGGAACATTCTTACCTCCCATCATGTTGTCGGGGGCGCCAAAGAGATTATCGTTTCTATGGACTCGGGACAAATCTATCCGGCGACCTTGTTAGGCTCCGATCCAAAAACCGATCTGGCTGTGATCCGCGTTGTTTCGCAAGATCCCCTGCCTCATGTCGATTTTGGAGATTCGGATAAGCTTGATATGGGTGAATGGGTCATTGCCATAGGCCATCCGAGAGACCGGGATCCCATTGTGACCAGCGGGATCATCAGGGCAAGGCATCGAAGAGGAGTCATGGATCCTGGAACGTTCAAAGATCTTCTCCAGACCGATGCGGCCATCAACAGCGGATACTGCGGCGGACCCTTGCTGAATCTTCGGGGAGAAGTGATCGGAATCAATTCGGCTCTTGTATCCGATGCGCCGGACTTGCGCGGCATCTCTTTTGCAATTCCCGGTAATGCAGCGCTCCACGTAGCAGAGAAGCTCATTGCCCAAGGGGAAATAAAACGGGGTTGGTTGGGCATTCGCATCAAGGAAGTTGCATCCAGGAGCGGCAAGGTTGGAGTCGACACAGAAGGTGCCCTGGTCTATGATGTGCTGCAAGGAGGACCAGGGGACAGGGCGGGTTTGAAAAGCGGTGATGTGGTCATCGCTTTCCGCGGCAGGCCCGTTGAGGATGTGGCGTCGCTGCGCGATGCCGTTACAAACGCCCAGGTGGGAGAGGAGGTTCGGTTGACCGTTATCCGTCAGAACAAAGAGGAGCATGTGACCGTCCTGATCGGAAATGCGGAGGACGGAAGCAGGATCCCAGGAACACCGATAAAAGACCATCTTGGAGCGGATATGAGGCCCGTCACTGCCGATGAGGCCAGGAAGTTCAGCATCCAGCCGCATCAGGGTATCATGATTACCTGGGTGGACCCGCAGGGACCGTTCGGCCGGGTAGGATTCGAGGCAGGGGATATCATACTCGAAGTGAACGGCCATGCGTTCAAGAACCCGGAAGGTTTTCTTTCTCTGCTCAGCTCCCTTGACCAAACCCAGCGGATAACGATTTTTGCCCTTGACCACAGGAGTGGTCACAGGGGATATGTACAAGTCAAAATGAAATGATATCATCAATAAGGAGAACATGAACATGGGAAAACCATCAGGAAGAAGGATGCTTGTTGTATGGACCGTACTCTGTTTCGCCTTTGGTGCGGGCGTTGTTCCGTTGTTTAACACAGCCCATTTCACGGCCGCTTTAGTAGCGCCGGCCGAGGCGTCGACCGTTCCCGCCTCATTCGCGGAGTTGGCAAAGAACGCAAGCCCGTCGGTGGTGAACATCAGCACGGTCAAAACGGTGAGGGGAAGAGGGATTATGCCGATGCCTTTCGGTCAAGAGGATCCGTTCAGGGACTTCTTTGAGCGGTTTTTCCGCGATCAGATGCCGAGGGATTTCCGGCAGCAAAGTCTCGGAACGGGCTTTATCATCGACAAACAAGGGTATATTTTGACCAACAACCACGTGGTGGAAATGGCCGACGAGATCAAGGTGAAATTTCCGGATGGAAAGGAATTCGAAGCGGAGATCATCGGGCGGGACCCGAAGACGGATCTCGCTTTGATCAAGATTGAGTCCAATGAGTCTTTACAGCCTCTTCCCCTGGGGGATTCTGAAAACATTGAGGTCGGGGAGTGGGTTGTGGCCATAGGGAACCCTTTCGGCCTGGGGAATACGGTTACCGCAGGGATCGTGAGTGCAAAGTACCGTCAGATAGGCGCCGGTTCGTATGATAATTTTATTCAAACCGATGCCTCCATCAATCCGGGCAACAGCGGTGGGCCGTTGCTGAACACATCCGGCGAGGTGGTCGGAATCAACACGGCGATCTTTTCACGGGGCGGCGGAAATATCGGCATCGGCTTTGCCATTCCGGTGAAAATGGCTAAGGATTTGCTTCCCCAGCTCAAGAAAGGCCGGGTGGTACGGGGCTGGCTGGGGGTCATGGTTCAGAAAATCACGCCGGAACTCAAAGAAAAACTCAACCTAAAGGATGAAAAAGGCGCCCTGGTTGCGGACGTGACAAAGGGAGGCCCTGCTGAAAAGGCAGGAATTGAGCGCGGGGACGTTATAGTCTCCTTCGACGGGAAGGAGATAGGAGAAATGCGCGATCTACCCTTTGTGGTTGCGGCCACTCCGGTCGATAAAGCGGTCACCGTAGAGGTGATTCGGAAGGGGAAAATACAGCGATTTGAAGTGAAAATCGGAGAATTGAAAGATGATCAGGAGCCTGCGCTGGTTGCGGAGGCGCCGCCCCGGCTCGGCATGACCGTGGAGGAATTGACGCCGGAACTGGCAGGAAATCTTGGTTTGACGGAAGGGAGCGGCATCGTGGTGGTTCAAGTGGAGGACGATTCGCCGGCAGCAGCGGCTGGTCTTAGGCCCGGTGACGTGATCCTTGAGATCGACCAAAATCCGGTGCAAAACCTCGATGAATTCAACAGTGCGATCGAGAAATACAAAAAAGGCGACACGATCCTGCTGTTGGCAAAACGGCGGGGGGCAACGGTTTTTCTAACTCTGAGGGTTTCTGAGTGATACCCCGCTCTTCTGTTCGAACCTAATTCCCTTCTTTTGAAACGGGCGCCATTTTAATGGCGCCCGTTTTACTTGGTTCAACCGGTCGATTGGATTCAATGACCCGTAACGGGTTGGCTTTTTGAAATTCAGGGTTGCCGGCCCGAGCATGGGGGTCTCTCTCAAAACTGAAGAACGAAGGTGCCAGACCACCCTATTGAGCTTTGAGCAATCGGTGAGGCGGGCGGAGGTTGTCCGGGGAACCGCCAGGAATGATCAGCCCTTGAAGTGCCTGTGAAGCCTCGCCGCCGCCCGCCTTTGCTACCCGGTGTTTGCACAGTCTCCCCGCACGATCTTCGTTTTCTGTTTTGAGAGAGACCCCCATGCCTGATGCTCGTGAGGTTTTCAAAAAGCTAACCCGTTATAATGACCCCAATCCCGGCAGTGTATTTAGGTTCTTGTTGTGGATTGCAATCCTCTCCCCGCTGTGTTAGCTTGATGGCCCCTATTGCCAAGAGCCTATGCGGGGTCCAACGGCTCAGCATGTCTGAGGAGCAAAAGGAGAACAGTCGAATGGGCAAATATGACGAAATGGTTGTTGCCGGGTTTGAAAGAGCCTGCGAGCTCTATCCTGACCGGGCTTCCCTTGCCTACCTTGGGGAAACCTTCTCGTACAGGAAAATGAAAGAGCTCATTCATCGGTTTGCGACAGCCCTTTTTGATTTGGGGGTGCGAGACAATGACAAGGTGATGCTTTACATTCCCAACTGCCCACAGTTCCTGATTGCCTATTTTGGCGCTCAGCAAATAGGCGCCGTTCCGGTGCCGGTTTCTCCTATATACACGCCCCATGAAATCAAGTACCTCATCAACGACTCGGAAGCGGAAACCGTTCTTTGCATGGACACCAACTTCAGGTATGTGAAGGAGGTTTTTCCGGATACCTGTTTGAAGAGAACGATCGTTACGAACTACGTGGATCTTCTACCGCTTTACAAAAAAGTCATCGGCACTCTGTTCGATAAGATTCCCCATGGACTGACTGAAAAAGGAAATCACATCTATTCCTTCAGACACCTGCTTAGAAAATATCCTCCAGATCCTCCCTCAATTGATATTGATCCATCCACACATCTCAGCTACATCCTCTACACAGGGGGAACAACCGGCTTTCCCAAGGGGTGCATTGCCACCCATACGGGGATGGTCTCCTTCGTAAACGAAATCAGGAGTGTTGGAGAGGGTTATATCAGGGAAGGACAGGAAGTTTTTGTAATGGTCAACCCCCTGTTTCACCAGATGGCCGAAGGCATGATCCTGGGGATGGTCCTGACCAAGGGCAACACGGCGGTGCTCATGCCAATCCCTGTTGTGGATGCCATACTGAAGGCCATAGAAAGGTATCGGGGCACGCTGTTCCTCGGAGCTCCAACGCTGTACAGAATGATCCTTGAAAACGATCGACTTGACTTCTTCGATCTGAGCTCTTTGAGGTTTTGCTGGAGCGGCGGGGATGTGCTTCCTCTGGAAGTCTACAACCGATGGAAGGAGAAATTTCACCTTCCTATCCATCAGGTTTTTGGGGCCACGGAGGTGGGTTTCACCGCCATGAGCCCATTGGATAAGGAACCTGTTGCCGGAAGCATCGGCCGTCCCTTGACTTCGCGCGAAACAAAGATTGTCGATCCTGAGACCCTCGAAACCGTTCCCACAGGATCGGCGGGAGAACTCCTGGTCACTTCCGATTACATTGCCAAGCAATACTGGAAGAAGCCCGAGGAGACGGCCGCATCCTACGTGGAGATTGGCGGAAAGACGTGGTATCGAATGAAGGATTACGTGAGGGTGGACGAAGACGGCCAGCTTTTCTACGTCGACAGGAGCGCGGACATTATCAAGTGCAAGGGCTACAGGGTCTCCTGCTCGGAGATCGAAGCCGTTCTTCAAGACCATCCGGCTGTTGTTGCGGCGTGCGTGGTGGGAGTCCCGGATGCCAAGGTGGGTGAGCGCATCAAGGGAATTGTTGTGCTCAAAGAAGATGTCAGAGGTGTCAGCGGTTCAGAATTGATCAAATGGTGCAATGAGCGGCTGGCTTCCTATAAGGTCCCCCAGTATCTGGAGTTCAGGGACATGCTTCCTAAGTCCAAAGTCGGGAAACTGCTCCGGAGAGAAGTTCGAGAAGAGGAGAGGCGACGGGTTGAAAAAACAAAAAGACCGATCAGGGTGTGAATCCGGGAAAGACCCGGTGCAGGTTGTCTGAGGCAAAAGGAAGCCGAAGCGCTCTCATCATGCCAAAAAAAGGCGGGGGATGCGGTTTACCATGAGAACAGGAGAAAGACGATGAGGAGGGAAAATGACATTCACAAAGCGGAGGGGAAACTGGGTGTGCTCATCCCGGGGATGGGAGGGGCGGTAAGCACCACATTCCTGGCGGGTGTCGAGGCAATCCGGCGGGGGAATTCCCTCCCTGTCGGTTCGCTGACCCAGATGGGTACGATTCGTCTGGGGAAACGATATGAGTATCGCATCCCGACCATCAAGGATTTTGTGCCTCTGGCAGACATGGCTGATTTGGTCTTTGCAGGGTGGGATGTTTTCCCCGAAAATTGCTACCAGGGGGCATTGGAACCGAAAGTGCTCAACAAAGAGGATCTGGAGGGAGTACGGCCTTTCCTAGAGGGCCTGGAACCTTGGCCTGCGGTGTTCAAACAGGAGTTCGTCAAGAACCTCCATGGCTCCCACGTAAAACCGGAGCACTCTCACTTGGGGCTTGTAAATGCCCTTAAGGAGGACATGGATGCCTTCAAGATAACCCACCAGATTTCACGCTGCGTTATGATCTGGTGTGCAAGCACGGAAGCTTACCTTGCTCCGGACCAGGTCCATTCATCCCTCGAAAGCTTTGAAAGAGGTCTCAGGGAGAACCATCCGTCTATTTCACCGAGCATGCTCTATGCCTACGCAGCCTTGACGAGCGGCATTCCTTTTGTCAACGGCGCCCCAAATCTGACCGTGGACATTCCTGCGATGGTGGAACTGTCGGAAAAAGTTAGAGTTCCCATTGCAGGAAAAGACTTTAAGACCGGTCAGACCTTGATGAAGACCATTCTGGCCCCGGGGCTGAAGGCCCGGATGCTGGGGCTGGAAGGCTGGTATTCCACGAACATCCTCGGAAACCGGGATGGATTGGTGCTTGACGACAAGGACTCCTTCAAGACCAAAGAGACAAGCAAACTTTCCGTGCTCGACGGAATCCTTCAGCCCGAGGTTTACCCGGAGCTCTACGGTAAATGCTATCACAAGGTGGCCATCAACTACTACCCGCCTCGAGGTGATCAAAAGGAGGGGTGGGATTGTATCGACATCTTTGGTTGGCTTGGATATCCGATGCAGATCAAGGTCAACTTCCTTTGCAGGGACAGTATTCTGGCAGCCCCTTTGGTGCTCGACCTGGTTCTCTTCATGGATCTTGCAAGCCGGGCCGGCATGTCCGGGATCCAGGAATGGCTTTCCTTCTATTTCAAGAGCCCCCAGTGCGGATCCAATCTTTACCCCGAGCACGACCTCTTCATCCAGTCTATGAAGTTGAAGAACACTCTGCGCTATCTGATGGGGGAGGAGCAAATTACCCACCTCGGGCTGGATTACTACTACACCACATAAATCATCCAATGTCGTCCTGCCTGCGCCTCAAGGGGGAGCTTTTGCCTGCAGAGAGCCGGATTGCGGTCTCCGAAATCTCTGCTGGATGCGGGTTCCCTCCTCGTGTTGGGTACCCACACGTGGTCAAAGCAACAAGCCATTGACATAAGAGGACAATTTGAGTATACTTGCAAAAGGTAAGGAGCGGGACCCATGAAAAAGCTGGTCGAATTTGTCAGGAAAATTCAATCCGAAGATCGTTTTGCGGGTTTCGACGAGGCAGCCATCAAGCAGGCCATCATTCTGAAAAGCCTGTCCCTTTTGAACTGGGACCCTTTTGACGTGGATGAGGTTCAGCCTGAGTGCGAGACCGGCAATGGCAGGGTTGATTTTGCGCTCCGGCACGACAGCAGAAATCGGGTGTTTCTCTTTGTGAAGAAGGGTGCAAAGGATTTCCAGTCATATCAAGACAAGCTGCTGAACGATGCAGCGCAAGGAAAAGCGGAAATGGCGATTCTCACCGACGGCCTCGTGTGGTGGCTGTTCCTGCCTTTGGAGGGGGGGCTTGCCGATGAGAGGAAATTTCATGTCATAGACATGAAGGGGCAGAGTGCAGAGGAGATCACGGAGAAACTAGAAGAGTTTCTCGCCAAGGAAAACGTCACTTCCGGCAGAGCCCTCAAGACTGCAGAAAGCATTTATGAGGCCAGGCAAAGAAATCTGCTAATCGAGGAGCATCTGCCAAAGGCATGGCGGAAAATCATTGAGGAACCGGAAAAGTGGCTGGTCGGCCTTCTTGCTGATGTAACCAAGGAGCTCTGCGGGTATAAGCCTGAAAGGGAAAGGGTCGAGTCGTTCCTGAGCAAAGAGGTGGAAGCCAGGGAGGACATGGAACATGCGGTGAGACCCCCGCTGACTCAACCTCTGTCTCCACCGCTGGAGAAAGCGGGTCCTTCAGGGAAAGGGGAGGATTTCGCAGGGAAATCCATTACCGCCTTTACCTTGACCGGGAAACGATATGAGGTCAAGTCATGGAAAGCCATGTTTCTCAAACTCTGTGACGTGGTTTTGCCAAAAAACAAGAAGGATGAGCTGGAGGTCCTTTTTACGATTGCCACGCCTGAAAGGGAGTTTTTCAGCAAGAATCCTTACGAGTTCCTCACGGGGGAGAAAATCCCCGGAACAAGCGTCTACGTGGACACAAATCTGAGTGCGAGAGAGGTAGTAGATCTTTCTCACAGAATCCTCATGCTTTTCGGCCGCAAGGAAAGCGATTTGTCCATCGAGGTGAAGTGAAGTGATGAGCCCTCAATGATGGATTGCCGCACCTTTGTGAACCGGTCTTTTTCGGTCGCTAATACAGCCACGCCGCTCTCCTTGACCGCATCATGGAACCTTGTCGGATAATGCCATGAATCAAGCGGGAAGAATTATCCTGCAGATTGGTGCTGTTGTCACCTTTTCGATGATCCTGGGGTTGATGGTCAACGGGATCAGATTGGAACGGCTGCCCCTTGTCATGCCTTTTCCGCCTCAATACCAATGCCCTTCCCGGATTCCCGAAGGGCTCGCCATAGGCGTGGGTGACGCCCTAACCCGGTATAAACGCAAACAGATCCTTTTTGTGGATGCCCGTTCCAGGGAAGCTTTTGAAAAAGGCCGCATTGAGGGGGCGATCAACCTTCCCTATTCCTTCCTTGACCCGGTGCCGGCGGAGGCGGCGGCTCGACTGAGCAAGTCCGGGAACCTGGTTGTGTATTGCAACAGCAATCACGCCAAAAGAAGCAAACTCATGGCCGGAGAGCTTTCCGATGCAGGTCTGGAAGGAGTTTCCTATCTTGAAGGCGGATTTCTGGAGTGGGTGAAGGCAGGGGGTGCATACACGGGGCAGAAACCTGAGGAATACGAATAGGGAAGAAAAGACGGTGTTGAAGAGATCTCAGGGATGGAGATGTCTTAAAGGCCGAAGTAAGCGGATTTCACGTCGGGATTGTCGATCAGCTCTTCAGAGGTTCCCTCCAGGACCGCGCCCCCATTTTCAAGCACATAACCGTAATGAATGATAGGCAAAATCGGCCTGGCATACTGCTCGGCAATCAGCGTGGTGATTCCTGTCTGCCGGTTGATGTCCTTGATGGCTCGCGCAAGGATTTCTTCCATCAAAGGACTGAGCCCGAGAAGCGGTTCATCCAGGAGCAGAAGCTTGGGCTGGGCCATCAGAGCCCTGCCAATCGCGAGCATCTGCTGTTCCCCTCCACTGAGGAACCCCCCCTCCCGTTTCTTGAGGCTTCTCAAATGGGGGAAAAGGTTGAAAACATAGTCCATGGTCTTCTTCGCCTGTTCCCTGGTTGCCAGAATTCCACCAATTTTCAGGTTTTCAAGCACCGTGCTTTCCTGAAAAATCCTGCGCCTTTCAGGGCAGAGCACGATCCCCATCCTGGCCCTTTCGCTGGCCTCGACGGCGACAATGTCCGCGCCTTCATAGAGGATGTTTCCGATGACCGTTATCCTTTCCCCTCCCCGCATTTGCTCCTTTTTCTTCACGTCCAGAATAATGCCGGAGATGGTGTACATCAGCGTGGATTTCCCTGCGCTGTTGGCCCCGAACACCCCGGTGACCTGTCCCTTTCTGCAGGCCACGTGCACATTGTTGATGGCTATGGCATTCTCATAAAAAACCATGAGGTCTTTGATCTCCAGCAGGATCATACTCTGGTCTCCGTGCCCAGGTAGGCCTCTTTAACCGTCTGGTTATTCATGACCTCATCAGGAGTGCCTTCCGCGATTTTTTGTCCAAAGGTCAACACCACCACCCTGTCGGTGAGCCTGAAGAGTTCTCTCAGACGGTGTTCGATCATCATTAAGGTAATCCCTTCCATGCGGAGTCTTTCGATGAGGGGGATGAGAGAGGTTATTTCCGACATGCTGAGTCCCGAGAATACCTCGTCACATATAATGAGTTCCGGCTGCAGCGCCATGCATCTGCCGAGCTCCAGACGTTTCAGGTAACCGAGAGGAAGAGAACCCGCGGTCTTGTACGGGACACGGGCATCCCTCTCAAACCCGACCTCTTCCAGGATGTCGATAGCCACTGCATCGATATCTCCCAATCTCCCCGCAGCGCTTCTTTTAACCCGGGGAGAGTTAAGGGGAACGATCAGGTTCTTAAACGCTGAGAGGCTGTGATAAGGCCTCATGACCTGAAAGGTCCTGGTGAGTCCAAGATTGGCTATCTTGTGAGGTTGGAGGCCGGTGATGTCCCGGCCCTTAAAAAGGACAGACCCTTTGGTCGGTTTTACAAAGCCCGATATCAGGTTGACGAGGGTGGTTTTCCCTGAGCCGTTGGGACCGATGATGCCCAAAATCCGGCCTCGAGCCAGTTCAAAGCTGACGTTCATGACCGCCTGAACGCCGCCGAAGGATTTGGACAGTTGAGTGACCTGGAGGATGGGAGATTCAGCCATGGTCAGACTTTTTCCCATTTTTCGAACTGGTGATACTTTCTCTCAAGGTAGTTCATGATTCCCTCGGGCTTGTACACCATGAAGGCGATCAAAATGAGACAATAAAGAACCACCCGCAGTTGGCCGAAACCCCTGAGAGCCTCAGACATGGGGGTCAGGATAAAGGCGCCCAAAACAGGCCCTACAAGGGATCCCATGCCGCCCATCACCGTTGCGGCGATGGGAAGGATGGAAAAATCCATCGCAAAGAGGGAAATGCCCAGCCAGCCGTACAGATGGCTGAGATAGGCGCCTGCAAAGCATCCCAAGAGCGCGGCGATGAAAACGGCTTTGATCTTGTATGCGGTGACGCTGATTCCGGATGCCCTGACGGCCTGGTCGTTGTCTTTGACTCCGCGCAGGATAATGCCCATATCCTCGTTGACCAGCCTGCGAATGGCAAAGAGAGCGACAAGAACCGCGGCAAGGACGAGGTAAAGCTCCAGAGATATGCTGGGGAAGGTGTCCAGAGCGCTTATCCCTTCGGTGCCTCCGAAGATATTGAGGGCAATGATGATGTAGACGGCGAAGAGAGGCAGCATGAAACTGATGATCGCGAAATAGATTCCCCGAAGCCTGAGGCAGGGGATGAGCACCAGGGTGCTGATGGCGGCGCCCACAACGGCTGCGGTGGGGATGGTGACAAATGGGGGGAGGTGGAGATAATGATTCAGGAGACCTGCGATGTATCCTCCACTCCCGATGAAAAGGGCGCCTCCGAGGCAGACGAGTCCTACGTAGCCGGCCAGAAAGTCGAAGCTCAGAGCGAGCAAGGCATATATCCCGGCAGAGCAAAGAACTCGCTGCCAATACATGTCGACAAAAAGGGGGATGAGGAGGAGCCCTAGAATCAAGAAAAGCCTTGGCGCAAGAAGATATGCCATCTCCCTCCAGGAAGATACGGCGTAGAGGCCCTCACACCTTACCTTGATGCTTCGGTCCAGCCTCTTCTTGCGGCTCGTCGATCCGACCAAGTTCTAGACCCTTTCTTCCAGCTCTTTCTGCTTTCCAAGCAGCCCCGAGGGCTTGAAAAGAAGAATGAGGATGATCGTGCCCACGAGAACCACGGACTCCCAAAGGGCCCCAAACAGAGCGGTGCTGATTTTCATGGCAAAGCCGATGACAAAGGAGGCCAGGATGGCCCCGCCCCAACTCCCGAGGCCGCCGATGATGCAGACCGCCAGAGCGTAGATGAGAACTCTGTACCCCACTTCAGCGGTGATGCTTCCAAGGGGCAGAATGATGACCGCCGCCAGGCCGGCCAGCGCAGATCCGATGGACATGGCAACCATGGCCATTCTGTCGGAATTAACCCCGAGCATCATGGCCGCTTGTTCGTCCTGGGCAATGGCCCTCAGAGAAAGGCCTGTTTTTGTATGATGGGTGAACAGGGAGAGGAGAATCACCATGGCCGCGCCTACGCCGATAATGATAAGGCGTTGATAGTCAATGAAAACGCCGAAGAGACTGATTTTTCCATCAATGAACGGCCTGAGCACGTAAAATGGGCCTATGAAGCCCTTGAAACCAGCAATCCCCTGCATTCGCAGCCCTTCCAGAATGATCAGACTGACGGCAAAGGAAGAGATGATTTCCGACGTTGCCATACCCCGCAGACGGATGAGAACGACGCGGTAAATGAGAAGCCCCAGAATGGCGGCAATGGCGATGGAGAAAATGACTGCGAGGACATAATTCATGTTGAAGTCGTTCACAAAGCTCCAGGTCAGGAACCCTGTCAGGACATAGATGGATCCGTGGGCGAAGTTCGGAACCCGGCTCACGCCGTAAACCAGGGTGAACCCCAAGGCGATGAGGGCGAAGATGATGCTGTTGACGGTGCCGTAGATAAGAATTTCCATGGGTTTTTGATTCTATTAACGGACAAGCCTCTCGTGCGGAGAGGCTTGTCCGGGGAGACTATTTCTTCAACCAGGGCGGTATCTTGATAGTGCCCGTCGCTGCGGGCTGTGGAAAAACGGCCACTCTCTCGCCGTCCTGCCATTGGACCCAACATCCCAAGACGCTTGTGTTCGGGTCGTAGCCATAGATGATCTGATGGTTGCTGTCGAATCGAATAGTCCCTCTAACTGCCGGGAGATTCGTTGTTCGAAGCGCCTCTATAAGTTTTTCCTTGTCCAGGGACCCGGTTCTTTCAATGGCGTCCTTCAATACAAAGAGGGCCTCGTAAGCGCTCACACAGCCAGTGCTGCGTGGGGGAACCCCCCACCTCTGCGAAAAACTGTTGTAAAATTTCATGTGAAGGGGGGTTACGTTGCCTGGGACATTTCCTGCTTCGGAAAGGGTCACGATCGTGTACGCTCCTTTGCCGTCGGTGGCTTTCCAGAAACCGGGATCTTCCGCCGCACCGATGAAGCCGATGGGCAATGCAGGAACTTCCATGTCCGACCACTGCCTCAGAAGAATGGATGTCTCCGGTGAATAGGCCCAAATAAAAAGGATTTCGGCGCCGGACCGCTTGCATTCGTTCAGGGTCGCGGAGTAATCGGTTGCACCGATTGGGTGCTTCGCTTCACCAACGATCTCCCAGCCGTCTTTAACGGCAAGATCGCTCACGATCTTGGCTGCCGCCCGGCACATGGCGCTGTCATCAATGGAGACGAAAATCTTCGAGAAACCATGCTCTTCCTTAATCCTGCGGAGAAGATCAATGGCCTCCTTGACATACCACTTAACGCTGCCGCTTTCCCTGAAGGAAAATCGGTATTTCTCCAGGTCCGAGCCGACCTTCTGATCCCACGCGGGCGTGTAGCATCCGATGGAGACAATATCCAGCATCTTGTACTTCGCATAAAGATCGAGGGCGGCCATTCCGGCTTCGGACATGCATGGTCCTCCTGCAATCATGTCCACCTTTTTCTGAAGGATCAGCTTCTCGATGGCCAGCAGAACTTCGCTCGTGGGGACGCCGGGCTCCTCATCTCGAGTGTCTATGATCTCAAGTTTGATGGGCCGCATTTCATTGCCTACCTTGACGCCTCCTGCTGCGTTGATTTCCTCGGCAGCGAGAATCATGCCCCGCTCTCCGTTCTGGCCGTAAGCGCTGGCCCGAGGAACAGGGGCGCCTATCAGGATGGGTTTTCCCTCTTTCTGGGCGTGAGCCTGAGTGACCTGCAGGGAACCGATCAACGCGGCACAAAGGACAAGAATTGAAATGATGAAACCGACCTTCTTGCTCATGGTACCCTCCTTTTCTGAATGGCGTTTAAGTCAGGGGGCGCAAAGCGTCCAACTTCTTTTCTTCCAACCCCGTTCACTCTTTCTCTGCCAAGAGCGGAGGGAGAGAAAAAAGTGAGCAGGAAACAAAAAGGCAGAGCACAGAGGTCTGCTTTTTCGGGCAAGCACAGCAGACGGTGAGGCAGTTGCAAAGGTTCAGCGAGCCAACCCTAAGGGGTGAGTGATCCTAGGAAAAACGGCGATGGGTGTCAAGAAAAAAACCCAGGGGGCCTCGCCCTGACGAGGTCCTGCTGCGGGAGCTTACAAGTTCTGGCCTGTTTAGGGTTTTTTTGCTCGTGAAAAGTGATTCTTGAAAGCCCGGATCACCTTTTCCACATCATCCCTTTTTACGTCCAGGTGGGTGACGAGGCGAACCCTGTCGCGGCCGCTGATCAGGATGCCCTGGTTTCTCATCGCTTGCTGAAGGACCGTGAAGCGGGATTTCTCCATGGAGAAAAAGACCATATTGGTCTGGACCTCTTCGGGGTCGATGGCGAGTGCATCGATTTCGGAAAGACCTACAGCAAGAAGCCTTGCATTGGCGTGGTCTTCGGCGAGCCTCTCAACATGCTCCGTTAAGGCCAAGATTCCGGCTGCAGCAAGTATTCCCGCCTGGCGCATTCCCCCTCCCAAGACTTTTCGCCAGCGCCTTGCCTGATCGATCAGTTGCCTGGGGCCGACGAGGATCGATCCCACGGGTGCGCCAAGACCCTTTGAAAGGCATAACGAAACCGTGTGGAAGTGCTGCGCAATCTCCCTGGCCGGAACGTTGAGTTTTACGGAAGCATTGAAAATCCTTGCCCCGTCGAGGTGCATGGAAAGGCCTTGCTCCCGGGCGAGAGCGGAGGCTTCTGCAATGTAGTCCAGGGGCAAAACCTTGCCTCCCTGGGTGTTTTCCAGGCAGAGCAGCCTGGTTCTCGCGAAGTGGAAGTCATTGGGTTTAATCGCCTTGGCCACTTCACGGAGATCAAGGGTTCCGTCTTTCAGGAAATCCAGAGGCTGGGGCTGGATGCTGCCGAGAACTGCGGCTCCGCCGCCTTCGTACCTGTATGTGTGGGCCTGCTGTCCCACGATGTACTCGTCTCCCCTTTCGCAATGGCTCATAACCGCCAGGAGGTTGCTCTGCGTTCCACTGGACGCAAAAAGTGCGGCTTCCTTGCCGAGCGTGTTTGCGGCAAGGGACTGAAGCCGGTTGACCGTCGGGTCCTCGCCGTAAACGTCGTCTCCCACTTCAGCCCGGGCCATGGCCTCTCTCATAGCGGGCGTCGGCCTGGTCACCGTATCGCTTCGCAGATCGATTGCTCTTTCCATCCTATTCCTCCCTGGGAGGACCGGGTCTTGACAGTACAATCCTGGCATCCGCCACCACGCAACCCTGTCCCTCCGGGTACAGGATGAGCGGGTTGATGTCGAGCTCCGCAATTTCAGGGTGATTCGAGACCATGGCCGAAAGTCTCAGAATGCAGAGCTTGGCTGACTTGATATCGGCCGCAGGCTTGCCCCGGATACCCTGGAGAACCCTGTAGGCCTTGATGGACTTGATCATGTTTTCGGCACTTGTCTCCCACATGGGCGCGAGCCTGAAGCTCACATCCTTCATGGCCTCCACAAAGATGCCGCCCAACCCGAACATGCAGATGGGCCCGAATCTTGGATCCCTTGTGGAGCCCAAAATCACTTCGACTCCATCCCGAGCCATCTCCTGGATGAGAATTCCCCGGATCCATGCGGAAGGGTTGTAATTTTTCGCTCTTTCGGTGATATCGCGAAAGGTCTTGGCGGCCTGCTCCAAAGACGTAACGCCCAGACGGACCCCGCCTGCATCCGACTTGTGGAGGATGTCGGGTGAGTCAAGTTTCATGGCAACCGGAAATCCCACTTCTTCAATAGCGCTCTTGATCTCTGCGGGGTCTTGAACGAGACGGCTTTTGAGAAGAGGGAAGCCATAGCAGCGCAAGAGCTCGTGGGCTTCCTTTTCCGTCATGAAGTATTCCTTGCGCCCCGAGAGCCTCCACGCAATGGCTGCGGCGGCTTTTTCCTGATCCTCGATGAGGCGAAAAACCTCTCTTCGCAACCCTTTGTTCGGTCTGAGGTTCTCCGCATAGCGAACCATGGCGCCCATTGTCCTTGATGCCTCTTCGGGAAAGGCGTAATTGGGGAACCCGTTCTGTTCGAGATAACGCACCCCCTCCGAAACATCGACCAAACCCATGAAGGAACATAGAATGGGCTTGTTCATATCTTTCCCAACATGGGGAACGATCCGGGCGGTTTCCATGATTTCCGTTGTTGCCGCAGGGGCCAGGATGACGATGGCCCCGTCCACGTTCTTATCTTCAAGGGTGTAACGAATGGCCGCCTCGTAACGTTTGGCGTCGGCGTCGCCAATCACGTCCACCGGGTTATGGACGCTTGCCGTGGAGGGGAGGGTGCCTCGCAGTTTCTCTTTTGTTTCTTCGGAAAGGGGCGCCATGGTGATTCCGGGCCGGATGAGGGCATCCGTAGCCATGATGCCGGGGCCGCCAGAATTGGTGACAATTGCGATTCGGCTGCCCTTGGGCAAGGGCTGGGTGGAGAAGGCAAGGGCATAATTGAAGAGTTCGCTTACGCCTTCCACCCGTTCAATCCCTCCCTGCATGAAGATGGCGTCATAGGCCGAGTCCGACCCTGCCATGGAGCCGGTGTGGGAAGCGGCTGCCCGTGCACCTTCAGGGGATCGCCCTGCTTTCAGTGCAAGTATGGGCTTTCCAGCGCCGAGGGTAATATCTCTTGCCGCTTCAATAAAGTGGTGCCCTTTTGAGATGTCTTCCAGGTACATGAGGATGACATCCGTGTCAGGGTCATCTTTCAAATACCGGAGCAGGTCGGTTTCATCGATGTCCGCCTTGTTCCCGATGCTGACGAACTTGGAGAAACCCATGTTTCGGCCTTCGGCAAAATCCAGAATGGCCACGCACATGGCGCCGGACTGGGAAATGAGAGCGATGTTTCCGGCTTTGGGCATGAGTCTCGAGAAGGTGGCGTTCATGCGAACGTCTCTGTTCGTATTGATGACCCCGAGACAGTTGGGGCCGAGCATTCTGATGCCATGAGCCTTTGCCGCCGAGCGCACTCTTTTTTCCAGTTTCGCTCCATGTTCCCCGATTTCTTTGAAGCCCGCCGTGATCACGACGCACCCTTTGATTCCTTTGGCGGCCGTTTCTTCTATGATCTCCTCCACCCTTCCTGACGGAACGATGAGAACGGCCATGTCCACAGGGTCGGGGATATCACTGAGGGCAGGGTAGGCTTTGACTCCCTGAACGGACTTAAGCTTTGGATTGACAGGATAGAGGATTCCCTGATAGGCGGCTTCAAGGAGGTTTCGGAAGATTGCAAGTCCCAGGCTTCCTGGTCGATTGGAAGCCCCGACAACGGCTATGGAGGCGGGGCTCAAAATGTATTTCATGTCACTCATAAGAAAGCCTTTCTGGGCTGGAAATCAGGCGGGTCCCGCCTTTTATCTTCGGCTGTTGAGAAGGGTCAATTGGTCATTGAGGGTCCAGTAATCGTATATGTAGCCGATCAGGAAGAGACCTCCTGTCAGGAGGTAGAGGATGCCGGAAATCCATTTCCCCATGTAAAAGCGATGGATTCCAAAGATTCCAAGGAAGGTGAGCAGAATCCAGGCCACATTATAACTGTAAGGACCTGAACGAAATCGAAGATCAGCCTGGCGGTCCATGGAGGGGATGAGGAACAGGTCCACGATCCATCCGACGAGGAACAGGCCGAAGGTGAAGAAGTAGATCGTGCCCGAAATGGGCTTCCCATAGTAAAACCGATGGGATCCTGTAAAACCGAATATCCACAGGACATAGCCTATGGACTTGAGGTGGGTGTCATGGTGGATTTGCATAGTTCCTCTTTCCGCTCTTGAAGGTGATCAGATAATTGTAGGGTCCCACGTCGCTCATGCTGTGTGGTACAAAGCCATGGGGGGAGACCAGCCGCTCCACGTCTTGAGGAGTCAAACGAATCTTCAGGGATGGGCCGGGTGGGCCCTCCATCTTCTTGAACTCCACAACGCCAAGGATAGCGCCGGGTTTCAAGACTCTTGCCGTGTCCTCAATCGCCGCAAAGGCAACCCCTTCCCTCACGAAGTCATGGAGCACTGTGGCGATCAGGCAGACGTCCACCGTTGCGCTTTGGATCGGGAGAGGCCTCCCAACATCTCCGACTACGGTTCTGATATTTTCCAGATTCTGAGCCTGCGCTTTTCTCTGCAGCTTGACAAGGGCCTCGACCCACATGTCCACTGCAAAGACCGTTCCTTTGGAACCCAGGATGTTTGCAACAGCAACGGCGTAATCCCCGGGCCCGCACCCCATATCCAGGAATGTCATCCCTTTGCGGAAGTTCAGTTCGCGGAAGACCCTTTCGTGATCAACCAGGTCATAACTGCTCTTTCCCGCTCCGTGGGGTTTCGAAGGATGGTGGTCGACCATTCGTTATCCCTTGATGACACCGATCGGCTTGAGTTTAACCACTTTCCTCGCAATATCTGCACCGTGAACCACATGGACCACGTCCTCCACATCCTTGTAAGCCTCAGGGATCTCCTCCACCAGGGTAGCCCTGCTGGCTCCCCTGACCAGGATGCCGCGATCCTCCAGTTCACGGACAATGGAGCGGCCTTTGGCCGATTTCCTGGCCTGATGTCGGCTCATCAATCGACCTGCACCGTGACAGGCTGATCCGAAGGTTTCATGGAAGCCATGCTGTGTTCCAACCAGGACATAAGAACATCGCCCCATATCGCCGGGGATGAGAACCGGCTGTCCCACGGCGCGGTAGGGCAAGGGGACTTCAGGATGCCCGGGAGGGAACGCGCGAGTCGCCCCTTTCCGATGCACGCAGAGGTTTCTTTTCCTCCCCTCCACCTCGTGGGTTTCCATCTTGGCCATGTTGTGGCAAACGTCGTAGATGAGCTCAAGCCGAAGATCGCGGGGGCTGAGCTGAAAAACCTGCTCGAAACTTTCCCTGACCCAGTGGGTGATCACCTGGCGGTTCACAAAAGCGAAATTGGCTGCGCAAGCCATGGCGGCCAAATACTTCTTGCCTTCCTGAGAGTCCACAGGCGCGCAGCAGAGCTGGGGATCGGGCAACTCAATGCCATATTTCTTGGAAGCCTGAAGCATGACTTTGATGTAATCGTCGCACACCTGGTGACCCAGGCCTCTGGAGCCGGTGTGCACCAGAACGGTCATCTGATTTTCATGAAGTCCAAACAGACCGGCAGCCTTTTCATCAAGCACCTCCTCAACGTATCCCACCTCCACGAAATGGTTCCCGGAACCGACAGTACCGAGCTGGGCGCGGCCGCGCTCCAAAGCACGCTCGCTCACACAGGCTGTGTCGGCTCCATGAATGCATCCCTGCGCTTCGATGTGCTCCATGTCTTCCGGAGAACCGAAACCGTTTTCGATGGTCCACTGCGCCCCTTTTCTCAGGACCCTTGAGAGTTCTTTCTGCCCCAGTTTCATATCCTTCCTTTTCGATCCCACGCCGGAAGGGATGTTTTGAAAGAGGGCGGTCACAATGTCATGAATCCTTCCTTTGGCGTCTTTGGCGCTCAGACCTGAGCGCAGCAGGCGAACCCCTCAATTGATGTCATATCCGACCCCTCCTGGGGAAATGATCCCCTCTCCCGCGTCGAAGGCAGCAACCCCTCCGATGGGAAAGCCGTAACCCCAATGGATATCAGGCATGGCCATGGACTTTCCCACGATGCCGGGAAGCGTCGCAACGTTCATCACCTGAAGAAGGCTCTGGTCTTTCCTGATGTCCTTCATCATCTTTTCGTCTGCAAACACGAGCCCTTCAGCGCGCATCTTTCCTTCCCTGGGTATGCGCCATCGCCAGTCATCGATTTTCTGGATTTTGAACTGCTGACCTTCTGTCATGGAAAGCCTCTCCAGCGAGCGAAACTGCCTCGCGAAACGATTCCCATGATGACAGCTCCCAAGCGGTTTTGTCAAATCAGATTGGATTTTCCGAGGAGAAGACCATTACAGATCGAGAATGACCTGGGCCTTCCAGTCACCTTTTTCCCGGCGAATTCGGAGTTGGTGATAGGTGGCGCTCTTGACGGTGGTCTCTATGGGATGACGACTCTCATCATAAGCCTCTCCTCGAACGGTCGCTACAAGCGCTCGATCATTTAAGGAAAGAAGGTCAAATTCACGAAACAGGAGTCCCTGGGTTTCAAAAAGATAGATGAATTCATTGAGCCAGTCGACGAAAAGCTCTTCCAGGTCATTGGCCTGAAGTCTGATGGTTCGGGTTTCCCTCAATTGAATGGTTTCAGGATCGGTGATGACCCGGAAGAGAGCCTGTGCGGCATGGCGGAAGAGGTCAGGCAAGGTTTTGCCGAAGACCTGGATGCCCTGATCTCCTGCATGATCAAGAAACTCGAACCCACGCACGCCGTTATTTCCTCTGGATCGAAATCTTAACCCGGGCCATACAAGTCCCGAACCTTCCGCACCATGCCCTGGCGCTTGAGAAAGTGCCGGGGATCAGCTTCGGGGTCGGCCAGGATTTCTTCAAGGTACTTCTTATGTCTCTCGATCGCTTCTTGGTAAAGGTTTGCTGAAATGCTCCACCGGGACGCGAAGTGAGCTGTCATGAAACGTTGTACCAGGTCGGAAACAGGGGCGATTCTCTGCTTCATGTACTCCATGAAGGCAGGGGTTTTCCTGATGAGATCCACTTCGCTTTCATATTCTCCCACGTTCCCCTCCTTGTACTCATGGTAAAGAAAGAGAAGCTTTTCGAGATAGACCCTGTCCGCCATTTGCCCCATTAAATCCGCTGCGTTGAGAAGCCTTCCGAAAAGCTCCACTGTGGGAGAAGGGTGCAGAGAATCCGGGAGGGCCCTCTTGATGTCCGTGTAAAGTATCATGGCGGCGCCGTCTTGGATCTCCTCCTTGGTGAACCCGATCTCGGGGCCGTGCCTCATGAGAAAGTCTCTGCCTCTCTTCACGTGGTAAAGGGTGAATTTGGCACCGGTGCCTTCGATGTCGTCTTTGTCCTGGATATATCCGGTGTCGTGAAAAAGAGCGGCAACGAGGGCAACCGAGATATCCCGTTCACGGAAATCCTCCTGGATGATACTTGCCCCATGAGCAAGTCTTGCCGTGGCGAGAAAAGCGTCCGTTGTGTGCCTGAGGTCGTGGTAGAGGGTCGTGCAAGACCTGTAAAGCGGGTGATTTCCGCGAAAGATCCTGAGGATCAAACGAAAGGCGGCCCGAACACGTTCAATGTCAAAATTGGGGGAAATGAGCGCTAGAATGATGACGATTTCCTCAAAAACCGCCTCAGGGTCTTCGATTTCCACAAGGTCATGAAGCTTAATTTCCTTGAGAACGTCCCTTTTGAACAACCGGCTCATGTCCATACAGAGATTCTTCCAAAGAAAAGCTCTCTAACGGAGAAGAACAAAGCGTCCCCTTCTGATGAAAGGGGCAGAAGGAGAAAGAGAAACAAACTCAAAGAATTCTAACACAAACACAATGCCGAATCAATTGCAATATTCCGACTTCATAAACACAGATCCGTCTCGATTGCACCCATTTAAGAGCTTCTGGAGTAATTCAGGGATTTCCCTTGATTTTCGAGTTGATCCCGGTATAAAGTTCTCTCGAATTTATGCCAAGCGTTTCGCACGCTTCAAAATGACCACCCTGGTTTTCAACCAAAGCGATCTGCCCATCAAATGCGGGTGGATTTATCGAAAATTCCTCCAAGAATACCTTGGTTACCATGGCCGGCACAGCCTACAAAGATATCAAAGACTCCCTGATTCAGCTCTATGCGAAGGATGAACGCCCCTGGTTGGTGGGGTTCAGCGGGGGCAAAGACAGCACCATGCTCGCCTCTCTCATCTTTGACGCCGTACTCTTTGTTCCTCAGGCGGAGCGAAAAAAACCTATATCGGTTCTATGCACGCACACGCGCATAGAAATCCCTGCCATTGCCGAGATGGTCGAAGGCACGCTTTCCCGGATGCAAAGGTTTTCCCGGCAAAACGAGCTGAACATAGAGGTGAACTTGCTGAAACCGCCTCCCGAACAATCTTTCTGGGTGAACATAATCGGCCGGGGCGTCGCCCGCATCATCAACCAACAGCGGGGGATCATCATGAACGCCAATCTAACCGAGTTGAACCGTCTTCGAGAACTGGAAGAGGAGGTTGCCCGGGAATTCGGCGTGCGTGCGGACATCTTGCGGCGCATGCTCGCAAAGGTCGAGGAATACAGCGAGAGCCACCGCGCCCATGGCCTGCCGGACGACCTCCTGAACGCTCTAAAAGATGATCTCTCCTGGCGCTAGGCTGAGGAAGAGAACACCACGATCCGTTAGTTGATGGTAAAAAACTGCAACCATTGGTTAGGCAAAATTGCGACCCTGCGCATAGACCGGGCGCGAGGTGACCCTGCACCTCACAAACCACTCCTGCTTTTGGTCATTCTTGAAATGGTGGACAAGGGCGAAGTGACAGACCGTGAGATTGCACTCTCTGCCGATCTCGCCTTCAGGTTCAGCGTGTTTTGGTCAGTTGTAGCTCAGCGGCGTAGACAGCCGCCCGAAGTGCGGTTACCCTTCCATCACCTGGGGTCTTCCGGCATGTGGATGCCACTGGCGGCTGACGGCAAACCGTCGCCGAATAGGATGCTGACCACGACGATCAGGCTCGATGCAGGCTTCTTCGCATGTCTCACTGATCGCGACTTCCGCGATCAAGCGAGAAGAGTGTTGATTCAAACCGAACCCTATTTCCGGCCTGAGGAGCAAGTCGCGCTCTGCAGCATGCTGAATCTCACACCGAATCTTCCTCAGGTCCGAGAAAACCCGAGAGAGTACAGAACGAGGGTACAAAGCGGGCGTAATGCGCGCTTCCGCATCGAGGTAGTCGTTGTTGCGTACAGGCACACCTGTGCGCTCACCGGTTATCGGATGACCACATTGGACATGGAGAGCATCGTCGATGCAGTTCACATCCACGAATTCAAAGACAGCAGAAACAACGATCCCCGGAATGGTATAGCACTCAGCAAGAATGCACACTGGCAGTTTGACCGCGGCCTGTGGTCGTTAGACGACAACTATAGGGTAATTCTCAACAGAGAGAGATTTACCGAGGAGGGTGTGCCTAGACAGCGGCTTGTCGATTTCGAAGGGAAAAGAGCTTTCTTGCCGAGTGATTCGAAGTATTGGCCAGAGC
>JAWOJI010000124.1:0-12853 GCA_046481735.1 Desulfatiglandales bacterium
TGCGGTTCTTGAACCGGACGATCGCGTTTTCCACGATCGCATCCGTGCATTCCCTGGCTTTGTGCTCATGGAACTCAATGTGCTCCACGCCTTCAATGCGGCACCGCGGGTTGGTTGTGAAAAGCTTGGTGCCGTAGCAGTCCGCCACCTTGGCAAGCCCCTGCTTGATGCACTGGACGTCCACGCCCATGGCATCCACCGCGCCTGTAACCAGGATCGCTTCCGTGGACATGAAGTTCCCTGCATGGGGGACGCCGTGCCGTGAGAGCATTTCCGCGCCCGAGCAGCACATGCCGACCAGGTTGATTCCCTTGGCCCCGGCCTCTTTGGCCGCCTGGATCAGGCTCGGATCGTTGACGGAGTCGAGGACGGATTCAAAAAGATTCGGTTCATGGCCGTGAATAATGATATTGACCTGGTCTTCCTTCAGGCATCCCATATTGACTTCGGTCCTGACAGGCGTCGGCGTACCGAACAGGATGTCGGAAATCTCCGTTGCAACCATGGATCCGCCCCACCCGTCGGCGAGGGCCGTTCGGCTGCATTGATTGGTAATGTTCTCATAATGCTGATCCACACCCATGTGGGTCCGATGCATGAGCTCCATGATTTCCCGCATGGCGCCGCGGGGAACTACGCCGTGCTTTCGCCACGTTTCAAGGGTCTTTTCAGGCACCCTTTTGGCAAAAGGAATCTCCCCTTCCACCTGGGTGTAGGTCCGCTCCAACTCCTTGTAAAGATCCATCGCAATGTCCTTGGCTTCCCGGCCCTCGGTTGCAATGCCCATCTCAGTGGCGACCTCTTCCAGCTTAGCCGTGTCCTTGATCCTGTAATCGGTTATGTGACCGCTCACCACTTCCCTGAAAAGGTCCAGCATGCTCATGCCATGATCGGTGTGGGCCGCGGCGCCGCTCGCCACCATTCGTGCGAAATTCCTGGCCTGGATGGTGTCGATGGTCGCTCCGCACACGCCCACCTTGGCATATGGATCCTTTGAGTTCAAGCGGCACGGTCCCATGGAGCAGTGCTTGCAGCAGGCGGAGTCCGCACCGATGGGGCAAGCCTTCATGTCCGCGGCACGGTGAAAGGCTGTTTCTACGCCGTCCCTTTCCGCTTTGCGGAGCATCTGGGCCGTGGCGTCACAGGTTGTCACCGATCGAATATCAAGGCCCTTCTTTTCCGCTTTCTTTTCGATCTTTTTCCCTTTTTCTTCCTCCATCACATCTCCTCCTTCATGGTTTTCTCTAACACTCCTTCATGGAGATTAGTAACTATTCCTGATAAGACCAAAAAATTAAAGGCTTCTTTTCCAGAAAATGACTACGCCGTCTTTGCCGAACAACACCTGGATCAGCTCCCAACCCTCTGTGCCTCTTTGGTTCATCATTTCTCCGAACACGCTGAGTTGGTCGGGTGGCAGTTCACGAACGCCGCACTCCCCTTGGTCCGTGCAAAAGTACACGAGCTGGTCAAACTCTTCCGCAGAATGTTTTGTAATTTGATACTCAAAACGCATCATATTCCACCATGATACGCGGATTGCCTCCCCACCCTGGACGCAAAAAGAACGGTTTTGTTTTCCCAATTCCATGCCGGCAGGCGGTTTACGTCGAGGCTTCCGAAGTTCCCCGAAACAAGGACTCTCCTTAGCGAGGCCCCGGCGTTCCGGCCTCCCCTTCAATGGAGCACTTGGTAAAATCGATGGGCTTCCGACAACCGGAGCATACATGCTCCCGGTTGAACTCATCCGAGAAGATCTCCTTTTCCTTCCCACAATTCGGGCACTTACAAACAAAAGACTTCAAGCTCTTCAGATCCTGAAGCCCTGGGCAATGCATGGGGGTAGTCATATCCGCCTCCTTTACGCAAAATCAAGACCCTGTCTTTTTATCCTAGCCGCTGGAGGAAGTCAAGCTTTCTCAACCACTCTTTCACGAGATTTTCTTCCCAATCTCCTTTTCATCGCCGATGAACTTTCCCCGCAATTTTTCAGGTCCCGGGAACGCCTCATCCCCGCACGCGCAAGCAGGGCACTCCGCTCTGACCCGTTACTTTTTCTTGCACATGCTCAACCCTGCCTAAATCCAGAGTAGCGCAACCCTATCGCAACCTTGGATCCATGCCCGTTTTTCCACAATCGGGGATATAACATGAAACGTCGAGAAACTCGCACTTTTCTTTGCACATCGGGCATTTTTCAGGCGGATTGTCCGCCTTTAGCGTGTAGCCGCATTTGTTGCACTTCCACTCCGACATATCAAGACCTCCCGTGATGGATATAAAGTTTCCCCTTTACGTGAAAGTCCCGGCCGGGCACTCCGGCCGGGCTTCACCATGGCATCTACGCCTTCCAAAGACCGTGAAGATTGCAGTATTCACGGGCTGTGACGCTGGTTGCTGAAATTTTGAACGTGGCTTCGGGAGCTGCGCCCGGTTTCAGGAAATATCGGTAGGCTTCTCCATCGGCAATGATCTCAACCCATTCGATGTAGTGCTTTTCCTCCATGGGGTGGGGAACGCTCCCCACCTTCACCTTGAAACCTTCGGAGGTCTTTTCCACAACAGGCACGTGTTTTTCCTTGGCCGCATCCACGGTGTTTTCCTTCATAAGCTTCATGGGCTGTCCGCAACATACGAGCTCACCCTTGCCTCCGTGGAGCACTTCCACAATGTTGCCGCAAAGTTCACACTTGTAAACCTCCAGTTTTTCCGCCATGCTTGATCCTCCTTATGATGATAGGTTTGGTGTAAAGGTATTGGATGCTCGGCTACAAACACTCCTTGAGCGCTTTCAGCACCGCCTCGTAGTCAGGCTCCTGGGACACTTCTTTGACAAGCTGGATGTAACGAATGATGCCTTCCTTGTCGATCACGAACACACTTCGTGCCAAAAGGCGAAGCTCTTTGATCAGGACCCCGTAGGCTGAGCCGAAAGAGGCGTCCCGGTGATCGGAAAGGGTGATCACCTTGTCAACGCCCGCTGCACCGCACCAGCGTTTCTGGGCAAAGGGGAGGTCCATGCTTATGGTCAGGACGACCACTTCGTTGCCTAGGTTTGCCGCTTCCTGGTTGAATCGCCGGGTCTCCATGTCGCAAACCGCGGTATCCAGGGATGGAACGGAACAGACAATGCAGACCTTGCCCGAATAAGAGGATAGATTGACCGGGGCAAGATCGTTGTTTAGAACAACAAATTCTGGGGCTTTGCCGCCCACCTTGAGTTCCGGACCCAGCAAGGTCAACGGATTGCCATTCGCTGTCACTATTCCGCTTCGCTCTTCCATACCTCCTCCTGTTCTTGGGTTAAAAAACCCTACTCTCCTGCTTCGGGCTCTGTAATGTCCCCCTCCTTGGCGAGGCACGCTTTGCACAGTCCTATGAACTCCAGCTTGTGGGCAAAGATGCCGTGCTTGGTCATGCGCCCGAGAGCTCTTTCCAGGTTCTGCAGCGGTTCGCCAAGAGGATCGATTTCTGCGTCCTCGATTTTGCCGCAACGGATACAGGTGACGTGATAATGGTCTCGGACCTTGCCTTCGAATCGCATCTGGGAATGCCCAGGCTCGATCCTGTTGATCAGCCCGGAAGAGGCCAGGATGTCGAGATTCCGATAGACGGTGCCCATGCTGATTCTGGGCAGCCTTTTTCTCACTCTTTCATAGATCTCGTCCGCGGTTGGATGGGTCCTCATCTTCATGATCTCCTCGAAGATCACCTGCCGCTGGCGGGTCATTCTGTGTTTTTGGTCGGAAGTCAAGACAGCCTTGGTTTGTCTATTAGGAATAGTTCCTAATCTATAGCCCTGGCACTGCAAGTCAAGGCTTACTTTTGTGCTTCCGAACTCGACCCTGGCCCTGCAAGAGGCTTGAAAGCTTTCTTGCTGGCGCCGCACACCGGACATTTCCAGTCTTCGGGAAGATCTTCGAATCGGGTCCCTTTGGGCACCTTGCCCTTCCTATCCCCCTTGTCCGGGTCATAAATGTATCCGCAGTTGGTCGTCTGGCACTGCCACATGTCTTCAGGTCTTGCCATAGCCGATCCTTCTCCTTGTTTAACTCAGTTGCTTTCGTTTACCGTGCCACGCACAATTGTCGCAGTACGTTTCCGTTTCTTCCGTAATTTCCGGACACTCCCTTCTCGCCTCCTCTGAAGCGAAAACAATTTCTCCCTTTTTCACATCGAATTCAAAGGTTTCATAACCGTCTTCCGGGTTCTTGACATAGAACTTCTCGCATCCGCACAAAGGGCAAGCCATGGTTTTCTCCTCCCCGGCTCATTTAGGAAACCTTGAAAAAGGCTTGCTTGGCCGCACCGCATACCGGACATTTTTCCGGGGCTTCTTTTTCCACGGTCATGCCGCAGACAGAGCACACGTAATACTCCACCTCTTCGTTTTTCCCGAGGTTGTCCATTGCTTTCTGATAGAGGCCTGCATGTATTTTCTCGACCTCATTGGCATAGGCAAAGGAGCGTTCCGCCGCCTTCTGCCCTTCCTTTTTTGCCGTTTCGATCATTTCCGGATACATGCTCTTGAACTCATGGGTTTCCCCTGCAACAGCCGTTTGAAGGTTTTCCTTGGTGCTTTTTACCTCGCCCAACGCTTTCAGGTGGGCATGGGCATGCACCGTTTCCGCCTCGGCGGCCGCCCGAAAGAGCCTTGCAACCTGTTTGTATCCTTCTTTTTCAGCTTGCTTGGCAAAGGCCAGGTACTTCCGGTTGGCCTGAGACTCACCGGCAAATGCATCCTTGAGATTCTTTTCTGTCTGACTCATCCTTTTAAGCTCCTTTCCTTTTAAAGTGTTCTTTTCATCCCTTGTTCCCACAAAAGGATTCTCCTTCACCGTCTCGGCCGTGCTTCTGGGCCTCCATAAGCTTCAACAGATCACCGCTCCGACGGATCCTGTAAAACAATAGCGAAATATAAAACCGGAATCTTTCTGATCAAGGTGGGAGCAGATTGTTTTGGACGTTTGGATGATTAGGGTTTTAAGTAAAGGACCCCTTCTGCGCATGGCCGTCACGCACAACGAGGAGAAATGCAATCGATGAATTCCCAAGCCAACAGGCTCATCAGAGAAAAAAGCCCTTACCTGCTTCAGCATGCTCACAATCCCGTGGATTGGTATGCGTGGCGCGAGGAAGCCTTTGAAAAAGCCGAACAAGAAAACAAACCCATTTTCCTGTCCATCGGATATTCCACCTGCCACTGGTGCCACGTCATGGAAAAGGAATCTTTCGAGGATCCGGAGGTGGCGAGTCTCATGAATGACGTTTTCGTCTCGATTAAAGTGGATCGGGAGGAAAGGCCGGATCTCGATCACATTTACATGACCGTCTGTCAGATGACGACCGGAAGCGGGGGCTGGCCTCTGACGATTATCATGACCCCTGACAAAAAGCCTTTTTTTGCCGCCACCTACATCCCCAAAACGAGTCGCTTCGGCCGCCCCGGCATGATGGAGCTTATTCCACGGATCGAGCAGGTTTGGAAGACCCGTCAAGCGGATGTTCTGGAAGGCGCAGCCAGCATGACCCATGCGCTGCATCGCCTGGAGAAGGAAGACGATTACGCGGAGTTGGATCGTGCCACCCTCGACCTGGCTTATCAGGATCTTTCAAACCGGTTCGACAAGACTTACGGCGGCTTCAGCGGCGCCCCAAAGTTCCCTACCCCTCACACGCTCTCCTTTCTGCTCCGGTACTGGAAGCGCACGGGAACCCCGACCGCCTTACACATGGTGGAAAAAACTCTCCAGGAACTCCGCTGGGGCGGCATTTTCGACCAGGTTGGGTATGGTTTTCACCGCTATTCGACTGACAGGGAATGGCTGGTCCCCCATTTTGAAAAGATGCTTTATGATCAAGCCATGCTCTCCCTCTCCTATCTCGAGGCCTATCAGGCCACCGGAAAAAAGCTGTATGGGGACGTGGCCAGAGAGATCTTCACCTATGTCTTGCGCGACATGCGCTCGCCTGAAGGGGGCTTTTACTCCGCAGAAGACGCCGACAGCGAAGGGGTGGAGGGGAAATTCTACGTCTGGACCGAGGAAGAAATCCGGGAAATCCTGTCAGGACCGGAAGCGGATCTCATGATCCGGGCTTTCCACGTTCTAAAAAAAGGCAACTTCACCGAAGAGGCGACGGGAAAGATCACAGGCGCCAACATTCTTTATCCCGGCAAAACTCTGGCCGAAATCGGCGCGGAGCTGAAAATTCCGGATGTGGAGAGAACTCTTGAAATCGCCCGCCGTAAGCTCTTCGAGGCCCGGGAAAAACGGATCCATCCCCACAAAGACGACAAGATTCTCACAGACTGGAACGGCCTGATGATTGCGGCCCTTGCCAAGGGCGCCCAAGTCTTGGGTGAAGAGAAGTATGCCCTTGCCGCTTTGGACGCCGTTCGTTTCGTGCTGAGCGAAATGCGCACCCCTGCAGGAAGACTCCTTCACCGTTATCGAGCAGGGGATGCGGACATCACGGCAAACGTGGACGATTACGCCTTCTTCATCTGGGGGTTGATTGAGCTTTATGGAGCCACCTTTGAGGCCGCACATATCGAGACCGCACTGAGCCTTTCAAACGATCTGCTCGCCCACTATTGGGACCCCGGCCGAGGGGGCTTCTTCTTCACTCCCGATGACGGTGAAACCCTCATCGTGCGAAAAAAGGAGATTTACGACGGCGCAATCCCTTCGGGAAATGCGGTCGCTATGCTCAATTTGCTTCGTCTTTCGCGCCTTACAGGAAAAACGGAGTACGAAGAGAGGGCCGCGGGAATTGTGAAAGCCTTTTCAGGACAGGTCAAAAGCTTCCCCTCCGGATACACTCAGTTCCTCTGCTCGCTGGATTTTGCCCTCGGCCCTTCTCTTGAAGTGGTAGTGGCGGGGTCATCGGAAGGTCGTGATACGAAAGAGTTCCTTAGGGCCTTGCGAGCCCGGTTCATTCCCAACCACGTGGCCCTTTTCCGGCCTTCGGACAAAGATTCCTCCGCCATAGACAGGGTCGCCGGGTTTATCAGAAGCCACTTGCCAAGGGATGGGAAGGCAGCGGTGTACGTCTGCCTTGATCATTCGTGCAAGACGCCGACCACGGATCTCGAAGAGATGCTCTCTTTTGTCGAGTCTGCAGCGAAATCCTCTTAAGTGCTTCTATTTTTTCTGCACCTCTTTGGGCGTGATTTCAGGGATCTCGCCTGGATAGGGGAAAACCTTTCCCTGCTCATCTCGGTAAGGAATGGCCCTGAGATGGGTGCCAACATCGCTGCTTTCCCCGATTCTCCAGAGTCGTCCTGTCTCGGTGTCCAGCATGAATTGATCCTTGCTCGAATCCGAGATTTGCCCGAACACGTAGCGCCCGCCCGTCGAAGTCAAAACTTTTCCTGTCGGGGGTATCTGGGGAGGCGGTGCTGTCAGGCCGAACTGGGCAGAAACAGGTGACGCAAGCAGAATCGCAGCCGCCAGAAGCGATATTCCTGAAAAGATTCTAGCCATGCTTTCCCCTCCTTTTCACGCATTCAAAAACTCGGAACCCTTTGGCCTCTTGAAAAAGTCAGGCGCGCCAAGCAGGGGACCCCTTCAAAGGAGGGGTCCACGATTTTTCCTGAACGCGACAGGAACCCCCTCTCCACATCTCAGGGCTTCAACGAGTTCCTTCTCGTTATGGATGGCCCCGGGGAAAAAGGTCGCATAGAGGCCGACTTCTTTCAGGTCATGGGCGTCACTCCCACCCGTGCCGGGCATGCCCAGCTCCTCGGCGACTCTTGCGGCAAAGTCATTCTCCTCTTTCGTCACCTTGCTGTTCATCACTTCAATCGCATCCACCCACTTGAAAAGCCGCCTTCCCGAAGCTTTCTCGAGGGTCAACCCAAGTTGGGCGGTATCGAAAACCAGAAAACCCCGGAAGGGATGGGCTGCGATCATGATGGCGCCTGCCTGTCCCGCCTCCTCTTTGAGCTTTTCCAGTCGGATGATCCCGCGGATATCTTTGTCCAGGCCGAAGACGAGAATATCCCCCTGGTCGGTCGTGACTTCGTTTCCCCCAAGGATCAGGAAACCGTGCCTGTGCCTCAGTTCCTCCAGCGCTTCCGGCTGCCAGACATGGTTGTGATCCGTCAAGGCAATGCCGTCGAGACCGATCCTCTTCGCCTCCTCGATGAGGGCATCCACGTCCGCCGAGCTGCAAGAAGACCCTTTGGACGTGTGGACGTGCAAGTCGATCATCGTCCCGCCCGATGCGGTTCTGCTGATCGGGTCTTCCTGCCTCTTCCTTTCCCCAACCGATTCCACCTGATCGCCGGCTCGCAAAAGAGCCTCGTCCCCATCACGGGAGGCTGCTCTTGCAGCCCGAACGGTTTCCTGATCCCGGCTCTTGATCCCTTCGGCCGCCTCTTTCGCGGCGTGGCAGCATTCGAGGAGCAGATTGGCGAAATGTCTGCATGCTTTTCGGCTAATGGTCATCTGCACCTTCTGTCGCAAACCTGCTTCGATCCGCATGCCGACTGCTTCCTGCAATGGTTCGATCGCGAGGCGGCACTCGGGCGTGGTCCAACGATTCCAGCCCGCCTCAACGGAGATGATTGTCAATTCTGCAAGACCCACACGGACATCCATCCAGAGCCCGTAGAGATCGTCATCCAACACGCCGTAAACACTCAGAGTGTTTTCATCCTCCCGTGCCACGCTCATCAGCTTGTTTCGCATGTAACTCAGCATGGATCGCAAAAGGCCTCCTTGACGGTGTTGAAGTTCTGATCCCTTTGACCCTGAAGGGAAATCATTCCGGCTTTAGCGGGGCGGTTCGATACCCTCGACAATCCTGCTGCCCGGGGCAAATGCCGCACACCGATTGTACAGACGGATGTGTTTCTTCACATCATCGGCCAGGAACCGGATGGCATCTTTTTCGTCCTCCGGGAACTGCTGCACCGTCCCTTTTGTAAAGCTCAGGATCACGCCGTGGCAGCACTCCTCCAGCATGAAGGTGAGCTGCTTGAACTCCGTCTCTACGCCAAGGAGCCCTTCAAAGATTTTCTGCATGCCGGGACCGATTCGGACTCCTATGGCTTTTTCGAGCACGCTTGTGGGTTCGGAAAGGGGCATTTGGCCGAACCGGCTGATTTCCCCTTTGATGCCGGTTATTTCCAAATCGGGTAGCTTTACCACGATTTCCACGACGGCCTCCATGAGCGTGTCCTGGAGGCGACAGATGGAATGGATGGATTCATCGTCGGGTTGCTCGACGCTGGTGCACCGGTTTCTGGAAAAGCAGGTCACTCTCGGCATGCGGTTTCCCTCGCGGCAATCAGGAATCCTATCTAACCGTCTGATTCAATTCGATGAACCCGAATTAGACGGCGGATTTAGGTGAACATGTAGCGGATTGAACGAAGATATGATAGAAGAGATTTGGGATGTCTGTCAATTTTTCATGCACCCCTGCGCCGGTGTCTGCTTTTGACGGAGGTTCAAGAAAAAAGAGGAATTGTGCCTCATGACCCATTTCCTTGAGGAGGCTTCAGGATGATACGTGCCAAACTTTGGTTCCGTTGTGCGGCCATGCACGATCCGGTCACTCCCGTTCAAATCCAACCTGCCCTTATCGGTTGGGACGCCAAAATGCGCAAGGTCGACCTCACCATCGAAAGAGGCTTTAAAGGCGACGAACTGGTCATGAGAATGAAGGGGTGGGTCACCAGCGACGTAAAAGAGGTCGTGGACGTGATCAGGAAGCACGGCTACCTCAAGGTCCTGGACGACCGAGACCTTGTCGTTGAGATGGAGACGGACAAAGATTTTGAGGATCTCTCGCGAGATCTGAAGAACCATTTTGAGGACCAAGTGGGCCTGGAAAGACTGTGACGGACGAAAACCCCTTCCCTGAGCAGATCGAGATTCCTATCGAGGGTGAACTGGATCTACACACTTTCCATCCCAGCGAGGCGGCATCCGTGGTCGATGAGTACCTCATAGCTTGTGTCGAGAAGGGCATTTACGAGGTGAAAGTCATCCACGGAAAGGGAAAGGGGATTTTGCTCCACACCGTCCACGCCCTTCTTCAAAATCACCCGGTCGTCATGGATTTCTCGCTGGACAGGGGCCGGTCGGGTTGGGGAGCGACCACCGTGTACTTGAAGAAGCCGGAATAGAAGTGGCCGTGTGCCCCCGGCAAACAGTGCGCCACGTTTCCAAGATGAAGATGGCGCCGATTGCATGAGAGCCCCACTGAAAAGTGACCAAAGCGCAGCAAAAGGCCGAGCGTTTTTTCATGTAAAGGAGAAAAGCAATGGAAGACGTTTGTTACACCCAGGAAGCGGCATTGGAACGAGCAATTCAGATTGAGGCAAAAAGATTTGAGGGTTTCAAGTCAGGCTATTTTATGGCCAGGGATCGGGTTGTGAAAGACCTCATAAGGGACCTCGCCCTAGATGCATTAAAGCACAAGTATACCTTGGAAAAAGCTTTTTTTGAGGACATCGTGCATCTCCACGACTCGGGCGGTAAGGAAGGCCCGAGCATGAAGTTTTCGCTTCTTTTCGAAGAAAGACCTCTGAAGGCCGATGCCTCCGAACAGGAGGTGATGATTTACGCTATTCATGAAACAAAGCACGCCGTAGATTTTTACGACAGCATGGCGCAGCAGTGCATGTCCGCGCCGATGGGCAATATGTTCAGAGGGCTCGCCGATGACGAAAAAGGTCATCTGGCAAGGCTTGAGGAGTTCTATGAGTCGAGATTTTTGAAGGATATGTAGCAGAGACTGAAAGACTGCAATCTCCGGACCTGTGTTTTTTCCACCGTGTCCTTTAGAAAGAGAAGTGAAAGGAAATGACCAGGAAAGTGCGTATTGACGAAGAGGAATGTATCGGCTGCGGCAACTGCGAAGACCTCTGCCCGGAAATTTTCAAGCTTGACAAAGACAGGGAAAAGTCCGACGTGATCAAACCGGAGGGCGGCTCCGAGGATTGCATTGAAGAAGCCATGGAAGCCTGCCCTGTTTCATGCATCTACTGGGATTGAAAAGACCACCCGCCGAATTCACAAAACACCTCCCCGTCGATCTTCGGGAATGGTATTCCCTATCACAAAGCCGAGCCCCTCAAGTCTCCAAGAAATGCATGGACTTGAGGCCGGAATTATGTGAAAATATAGTCTTTCCTTGCTTTTTCTCCAAGCGTGTCTTGTAAGCCGCCCCGGAAAGGGAAGGTCCCTGCGCCGGTGGCGGGTACGGAGGTCGATAAGGAAGATGCAGGAACTCAAGCGGCGGAAATTTGAGAGAAGCAGATCCTTGAATCTGGTGGATTATGTCCTCGTTGGAGAGGACGGCAGCCATCTGAGCCGCGGCATGGGCCGAACCCGCAATGTCAGCGAGGGAGGACTGCTTTTGGAAACCCACCATCCCTTGAAGAACGGTCAAGTCATCCTGATCACTTTGGGACTCAAGAACGACATGGTCCAGCTCATGGGCGAGGTCATGCATCAGCAACCACCCTCCTCATTTTCTGAAGAGACGCGCCACTGTGCCGGCGTCAAGTTCACCGCTGTAAACGAGGAAGGGATGAAGACGCTTAAGAAGTATATCCAGGAACTCGAGACATCCGGATCAGCATAGCGCCGACTGTTTGCACCCTTCTTGTGTTTTCGCTTAGGATTCAGCTTTTGCTGGTCCGAGCTTCTGTAAAGTCATAGGAAAAGGAGTTCCGCCATGTCGCTTATCACCATTTCAGGTGGCAAAGGTTGTGGAGCCGAACGAGTCGCCCGATTGATTGCTGAGGCAACCGACCTCGATCTTTATGACGACCGGAGGCTTCAGCAAGAAGCGGTGAAGCTCGGATTCCAATCAGAAGAGCTGAAGAATCTCGGAGAGAAAGCGCCCGGCTTCCTTGACGTGCTACGAGGCAGACGACCTGAGGTTTATCTGGACCTCATGGAGTCCCTGATTTACGGTGTGTCTCGCACCGGCCAAGGAGTCATCTTCGGTCATGGAAGCCAGTTTCTTCTTCGCGATTTCGGTTGCGCATTGCACGTTCTGATTCACGCCTCCCAGCCATATCGCATTAAGCAGATGATGGATCGGCAGGGATTGAGCAGACGTGCCGCAGAGAAGATGATCATCAAAGACGACCATGACCGCCGAGGGTTTCTTCGCTTCGCCTTCCGATTGGAGTTCGCTGACCCTTCATTGTACGATCTGGTTGTCAACACGGAGAAGTTCGGGATAGAAGGAGCTGCAAACCTGGTTGTCGACGCTCTCAAATCCCAAGCGATTCAGGAATGCAGTCTTCACGCTTTGGATTCCATGGAAAAGATGTCTCTCATGAAAAAGGTTGAAGCGGCCCTTCTTAAGGAAAATTACAGTCTTACTCAATTCCACGTGGAGGTCCCCGAGAAGGGCGTGGCCCAGATCTTCGGATACGCCAACACCGCCGAAACCAAGAAACACATGCTGGAAACAGCAAGACAGGTTCCTGGTGTGTCCAAGATCATGGACGAATTGGGCGTTTTGCCGCCCGGCGCTTTCTAGTCGCCTTCACCAGTCAGGATTGGTCCAAGAACCCACCTCCAAGCGGGTCGGTCCCATGCATAGTTCACGGGGCAGCATAATTTCCGGGGAAGCCATATGACCCAGAGGATCGTTATAACGGGGATGGGCGCCATTACGCCCATCGGCACGGGAAAAGAGGCCTTTTGGAAGAACCTTCTTGCAGGGGTTTCCGGAGTTCGGGAGGTGCATTTTCCGGATGTGGATATGGATCAGTACAAGACCCGAATCGCCGGTACCGTTGAAAATTTCAACCTCTCTGAGTTCCTGCCCGGCGCCAAGAAAACAAAATATCTCGGCCGCACCTCCCAGATGGCCC
>JAWOJI010000298.1:0-3173 GCA_046481735.1 Desulfatiglandales bacterium
CAAAGACGACGTCCGCGTTGCCGTCCATCCCGTCGCGCAAGGCCGCTCCGGTGCCCTTGGACATGACCCGAACCGTGATGCCGGTGTCCTTCGTAAATTCGGGCAATAGATGATCCAGGAGCCCGGAAGCCTCGGTGCTGGTTGTGGTGCTCATGGTGATCACCTTGTCCTGTGCAAGAGAAACACCCCCAAGAAGAAACACGATGCTCATACCTGCAACCATGCTTTTGATTCCTGTCTTCATGTCATTTCTCCTGTGAACTTTTGTTCCTGCATCTGCGATTTGAGACAAAAGCTGCTCCCGGTCCATTGAGTTTCCTTGATAGGATCACTGCATGATGGGGGTTTCTTGGCTCCTAAGCGGATATCGATCAAAAAAGATCTATATCAATAATGATATAAGCAGCAAAATAGATGAAGGGGGAAATGGTGTCAAGAAAATATTTGGAGGAAATGTTTGACCTTTTTGACTTGTCACTCTGAGCGACGGAAGCGACGCCTGCGAGGTCTTTTCTGGGGAGCGATACGGATCATTGCCTCAACTGGGATCGTGGAGAGGACCGAAATGAGATCCTTTGCTGCTGTTAGATTCCTTGCTGCGTTGGACGCCCCTGCTTTTTTCGGTGTCTCAGGATCGCAGCAACGATTTGTGCAAACCCTTGCCCGCCTTCGAGGTCCGCGAGGTAGGCGGGAAGGTGCTTCATCCGTTCCAGGAAGCGGCTGATGTTCTTCACGCCTGCGGAATAAGGGAAGTAGGCGAACATGGGCTCATCATTGGGGGAGTCGCCGCAGAAAAGGAACCGCTCTCTTGTTTTGTCAAGGTCAAGGCCCCACCTTTCCCCCACGAAAGTTTTGGTCATTCCCAGCTTGGTGTAATCGCCGAACCACCCGTTCACATGGATGGAGGAAATCTTGCAGGTTGCACCATGCCGTTTGAAGATGGCGCAGATTCGCTCCACCTCCTCCCATGGGAGAGGGGGGACATCCTCGCAGTAATCGATCGCAAGGTCCGTTTCTCTGTAAAGCTGGTCGCTCGCAAGGGCGGTTCCGGGGACAGACGCTAGGATTTCCCTTTGGACGGTCTCCAGTCTGCTGCGCTTTTCCCTGCGAACCTCATCAGGATCCACGAATCGCTTCTTGAGCTTTCCTGCGGTTTCATCGTACCAGAAGTAGAAAGCCCCGTTTTCGCCGACGACCCCCTCGACCGGCCACATTCTTGCTATGTGGTCGCACCACCCTGCAGGCCGCCCGGTAATGGGAACGAGCTTCAGCCCTGCGTTTCTGGCCAGCCAGAGAGCATCAAAGGCTTTGCTCTCGATTTTGCCGCGGCTCGTGAAGGTATCGTCAATGTCGAAGAAGACGCCTGAAAGATTTGAACCGATGTGGGGAGGGAGGTCGTGAATGGGTTTCATCATGAAGAGCCTCCGATCACTCCACTTCTCCGGTGACGATCCATTCCACGGGAGTCTCCCGGGGCCCCGTCACGATCTTCGCGCCCATGGACGGGACCTTCGCGAGGCGAAGAGCCTTGATCTCTTTCACGATCTCAGCGATCCGGGCCATGGGCACGGGCGCCTCGGTTTTCACCGGAACCATCCGGATTCGTCCAGCGGTTTCAGCACGCACTGTGGTAGTGACCAGGCGCAGGGGCATGACCATCTCTTGCAGGGCGAATTGCCCTCCCTTTGGACAGCGTGCTCCATTGACCTCGACGCCGTCGGTCTCGAGTTCACAGCAGGCAGGGCAAACGATGCAGGTGAACTGTTTTACCATGGTTCTGTTCAGCGGTTTGGGGGTTTTCTTCGTCTTTTTTTTCTTCTTTTCCATCAACTGCCGCCCAAGGCTTTCCCCAGCTTTTCTCCGTCCCTTGTGACCCAGTCCACGAGATCGTGAACATAGTCTGCGTTGCCTGCCGTGTAAAACCCGTTTCCCGGTTCGATGCCTGCATCCACAAAAAGGTCCCTTTCAGGGATGAGACCCACGGAATAAAGCAGGGTGTCGCAGGCCAGTTCTGCGACCTTGCCTGTCGCGTTATTGCGGTATCGTACAGCTTCCACCCTATTCCTGCCCATGATTTCCAGGATTTCATGGCTCAGATAAAGGGGGATCCCAAAATCGTCCAGACACTGGATCCTGTTCCGCACAAGTCCTGAGAGGTGATCGAGGATCTCGAACACCGCGTGAACCCTGGCGCCTTCAAGGGTCATACGCCGGGCCATAATGAGACCAATGTCCCCGGAACCGATGATGGCCGCGTTTCTCCCGGGAAGCAGTCCATGAAGGTTCACCATTTCCTGCGCAAGTCCTGCAGTGAAGATGCCTGCCGGCCTGGTCCCCGGCGTGGTCAGCATCTCCCTGGTCCTCTCCCGGCATCCCGTGGCCAGGACGATGTGATCTCCTGAAACAAGAAACTCTCCCTCCGGGCATACAAAGGTCACTTGCCTGTCGTGTGTGAGCTTGTGTACAAAACTCCGGGTGCATACCTCCGTATCGGTTTCCCGGAACTTTTTGTTGTAGCGAAAGGCATACTCCGTGCCTGTCAGCTCTTCTTTGAAGTACTTGAGTCCAAAGCCCACGTGAATGCACTGATTAAGAATCCCGCCGAGTCTTGGGTGCCGCTCCAGGAGGAGAACCTTCTTTAAGCCCGCTTCCGCCGCACCTACGGCGACGGACATGCCCGAAGGCCCCCCTCCGATGATGATGAGATCGTAGTGGCTATGTTTCAGCATGGGTCTTCCATCCCTCTACGTTTTGATCAACTCCGACCCTTTGCCTTTCTTGGTGATCTGCTGATAGGGAATGCCCATCTCCTCGGAGAGAATGGTCATGATCTTCATGGTGCAAAAGGACCCGTGACAGCGCCCCATCTGGCTTCTGGTGCGAAACTTGATGCCGTCCAGGGTTCGGCCTCCCCGTCTCACGGCCTCCTTGACTTCAGCCTTGGTAACCAGTTCACAGCGGCAGACCACTTCCCCGAAGTCCCGGTTTTCCCGGATGAGGCGGTTCCGTTCGGTTCGGTTCAGAAGTCGGAAGCGGGGAATGGCTTTTCGTGTTGACACGTGGTTCTCCTTGCGGGGAAGAGCCATTTTTGCCCGGATCATGGATGTAACGTGTTCCGCTATGGCGGGTGCGGCGGTCAGGCCGGGGGACTGGAGGCCGACCAGGTTGATCAG
>JAWOJI010000311.1:0-18691 GCA_046481735.1 Desulfatiglandales bacterium
CTTGAACGCGGGCGAGCTCGTTTTCACGAGCGATTTTTCGATGACGAACTCCTCTTTCCCCTTTCTCATCTCTATCGTCACCAATGCAACGAGAGGCAGAGCAAGAACCCTCCCGCCCTTGTCAAAATCCGTTATTGCCGCCATGTAGCCGGTTTTCCCGGCAAGAACCAAAGACCCTGCCGCAAGACCCAAATGGAAAGTGTAGGCCCCATCAAATCGGGTTGGTTTGGCGCATCGGCCCTCATAGCCGAGAAAGTGGGATTGTGTGGAAAAAGCCATTCTCTCGATGCTTTCAATCTGCTCGGGCGTTGCATCGATCTTTCCGTTTTCTTTTCCAAAAAACCTGTGCGGATGACGTTTGAGTTCGGAAACCCTGTAGCGGATTTTTTCGATGAGCAACCTCTCGGTTTCGATCTGCGACACCTTCACGTTTCCGTGTTCATCGCGGCCCAGAATGAGCATCTCTTCGATGTCCTCGGGAAGGGATGCCATCAGCTGAGCGGTATTGGCAGGAAGAAGAGGATAAATGAATTCGTGTTTCTTTTTGAGGGTGGGCAGGTCCCTGATGTCTCGTTCATACTCCGCAAGAACCCTGTTCAGTTCAAAGATGAGCGTGCGCATTTCCGGGATGAACTCCACCAGTCCTTCGGGAATCAGGACGACCCCATGGTTGATCCCTTTGAGCCTGCGCTGCGTAATCACCCTTACGACCGAGTCCACGATGCTGTCCAGGGACAGGTTTTTTTCGGCGATTTCTTCGGAGATCAAGGCAACAGCAGGCTTGGTCTGCAAGGCGACCTCAAGGGTGATCTTGCTCGCCGTGCGGCCCATCAATTTCACGAAATGCCAGTACTTCACAGCTGATGCCGCATCCTGGGAAAGGTTGCCGACCAGTTCGGAATAGATCTTTGTTGCCGTGTCAAAACCGAAAGAGATGGGAAGGAGTTCGCCCAGAGCCAGGTCGCCGTCAATAGTCTTGGGGATTCCGATGACGCTGCACGGGATGTCTTCCGTTTCAAAGTGCTCGGCTATGAAGGCTGCGTTGGTGTTGGAGTCGTCCCCGCCCACGATAACCAGTCCATCCAATCTGTTCGTGGTCACCGTGTCTCTGACTTTTTGAAACTGCGCGGGGCTGTTGATTTTCGTTCTGTCGGTGCCCAGAAAATCGAAACCCCCCGTGTTCAGCAGACCCTGCGCATCCTTGCCGGTGATCTCAACGATGTCTCCATGGATCAGGCCCTTCGGTCCTTTTCGAATCCCCAGCAGGGTGTTATCTTTTCCAAGGACAGCCTTTAAGCCCGCGAGCACATTATGCCCCCCTGCTGCAGGGCCGCCTGAAAAAAGCACACCCACTCTCCTGCCCTGCACGTGGCGGACGGTTTCTTGCGGGTGGCCTTCCAGAACAACATTTTTGTTTTTAGCCAGCGTTCGCGGAAAAACTTTTTCGATCGGACCGGGATCTTTCTGGGGCAGTACGATGTCTGTCTCTTTGAAAACAGCAGGCCCGATACGGCCGTTATCTCCTATGAAGAGGGGAGAAACCGGGATAGGCATTTTCCTCACTTCGTCTTCGAGTGGCGAGTGCTTCCCTTCAGTCGCTACGACTTTTTTCTCCATCCTCTCGTATCGCTTTTCCCGAGCCCCCATCGCGACCCTCCTTCCTGCGGAGCGCTTTTCACCTTTATATCACCCCGTTTTCCTGGAATCAAACGTGGCGTTTCACCCCTGATTCACCATCAGGACATCATCTGCCGCATGAGACGGTGAATCTGGGTCTCACGGGAAATCGGATTTTCTCATCCTCAGCATTTCCACGAAGCTCTCCAGCCGGATCTCCGTTCTACCGTCCAGTTTCCCCGGCCGGTCTCCCTCGATAGTGAGAAAGGGCACCTGAAGGCTTTCCCTCAAGATGATGTCATAGATCTGCCTGTAGCAAAAGGTTTGGGTGTAGTGGATCAGGCCGTCCAATTCTCTTCTTATGAAGGCTCGTCGAATATCCTCAAGGCGAGTTTCGATCCCGTAAGGGTACGTGTACTTGAGGTATCGATCAATCAGGTCCGGATCATCGAAAGGGATGCTGAATTGCCTTTGCACTTCATTGAAAACCACCTTGGCTCCCAAAGTCTCCAGGAATTCGTAGATCCCACCCAGAACAGGAGGTACGCCCAGAAACCCGACGCGGACACTTTCTTTCATCGGGCTCCGACCTCTGACCTGATCGAGGAATCGGTCGAGCCGGTCTTCATAGGCATCCGGGTCCGACCCGAAATCAGAACTGGTAACCAGAAAGAGATGATTTTCGACTCCGGTGACCACGTTTTCTTCGTAGGTGAGGCGATCGAGGCGCCTCAGTTTTTCTCTGATCCGGTCGAGTCGATGCTGCGCTTCCAGAACCTGCGTCCATGTTGTGCCCAGTGCTTCAATCAGCCTCTGGATCTGCTTTCTCAGAAACTCCTTGTCCCGGTCAAGGGGGTATTCAAAAGGGAGCACCCTGACGCCTCTCCGTTCCAGGACCTCGGAAAGCGCCAGGGTGTTGCTGCAATCGCCCCCTGTCACGGCAATCACCGATTGAATCTCATGGTTCAGCACTGTGGAATAGATGCCCTTGATCCAACTGCAGGTGTTGTGGCTGAATCCCGCACGCTCCGCCTGCCCCAAAAGACGCTCCGGCGCTGCGGAAGTAATGAAAAGATTGTTGAGATCCAGAGGCTTCATGCCTGCGGCAAAAACAATCTCCACGGGTACGGTGGAGGTGAGACCGACAACGGAAGGATCGGACAAGGTGCTTCATGCCTCCACGGAATAAAATCTCAGTGACGGCAGCTCAAGGCAGGTGAGTTTGTTCCCATAGACGGCGCCGGTGTCAAGACCGATCTTATTTTCCATAACCAGGGGGCGGGTAAAGGGAGTGTGCCCGAAAATGATCTTTTTCCTGAAAGGATAATTTGAAAAAATAAAGGAATCCCGAATCCAGAGCAAATCCTCCTGATTCTGATTTTCCAGCTCCACGCCCGGCCGCAGGCCCGCATGCACCACGTAATATTCGTCGAGCTCAATCCAGAGCTTGAGCGATCGAAGAAACGCGATATGCTCGTCGGGGATAAGAGCGTTGTCATACCCCCCTTGAAAGGCCCGGTAGCTGTTCAAGGTGGATGTCCCCCCATTGAGAAAAAAAGTGGAGGCATCCCTTCCCTCCACGAAATCCAGAAGGATCCTCTCATGGTTGCCCATGAGGCACTCCACACGCTTTGCACTCCTTGAAATCTCAAGCACATACTCGATGACTCCCCGGGAGTCCTCTCCCCGGTTGACATAGTCGCCGAGAAAAATCAAGCGGTCCGACTCCGGGCGCCACTGTGTCTTATCGAGCAGCCGCTGCAGCATACCAAGGCAACCATGGATGTCTCCGATAATAAGAATCCTCTCCCCCATCATCATAGGAACCGTAAGCGGATATGATCTCTGGGATCCAGCCTTATCAAGCCCGCTTCTCTTGCCTCCGTCATCGCTTCTCTGAATTCCTCTGCGCTGAGACGCCGGTTTATCATTGGATCCCGGTGAGCGCTTCCGCAGGGTCTGTACTGATCCATCACATTCACGTAGGTATTTGGAGAAATCTCTTCAGCCAGGAACGTCGCAATCTCCCTTGTCCCCCCGACGCGGTTGGGCATGACGAGGTGCCGCACAATCAATCCGTGCGTCGCCACCCCTTCCTCGTCCACAACCAGGTCTCCCACCTGTCTGTGCATCTCCCGAACAGCCCGGAATGCCACGTCCCGATAGTCCGGAGCTTGACAATATCTTTCCGCAAAAGTCCTGTCCCAGAACTTCAGGTCAGGCATGTAGATGTCGAAAACCCCGTCGAGCAGCCGCAGGGTCTCCACCCGATCATAGCCGCTCGAGTTATAAACCAGGGGGATCCTCAGTCCCATCTCGATTGCAATGGGCAGCGCCTCCAGGAGCTGAGGCACGACATGGGAGGGAGTTACGAAATTGATGTTGTGGCACCCCATCTGCGCGAGCCGAATCATCATGTGCGCCATCTGTTCCGGTTCAACCTCGACCCCCTCTCCTTCGTGGCTTATTTCTAAGTTCTGGCAAAAGGTGCACAAAAGGTTGCAGGAGCTGATAAAGATCGTGCCGGAGCCTCGGGTTCCCACAAGAGGCGCCTCTTCACCAAAGTGCGCGTTGTAGACGGCTATGGACGCTTTTCCGCCTGTTTTACAGAAGCCCCTCTCATCCTCCAGGCGATTGACGCCGCAGTCCCTCGGGCAAAGGCGGCATTCCTCCAGGGAGGCCAGGGCTTCTTCAATTCTCTCCTTCAGAACGCCTTTTTCAGACAATCTCAGGTACGATGCTTCTTTCAACATTTCAGTCCGTAACGGTCAACGCTTCAGCCAAACACCCGGGGCGGCGGAAAGCGATCACGGCAAGGCCATGGATCCCGCGCCTTAATCCCGGCTTTGCCCGAATATTCTGAGCAGCATGAGGAAAAGGTTGATAAAGTCCAAATACAGGGACAGCGCCCCCAGGATAGCTCCCTTCCTGATCACGTCGCCGTCCAGCCCTGCAGGCTGGGTGAGGGCCATGTTCTTGATTTTTTGCGTGTCATAGGCTGTGAGGCCGACGAAGACAAGGACGCCGATGTAGCTGATGATCATGCTCATCCCGGTGCTCCGGATGAACAGGTTGACCACCGACGCGATGATGATGCCAAAAAGCCCCATGAGGAGGAACCCTCCCAGGGAGGTCAAGTCTCTCCTGGTTGTCCATCCGTAGATGCTGCAGGCCGCAAAAGTTCCTGCACAAATAAAGAATGTCGAGAAAATCGAAGATCTGGCATACACAAGAAAAATAAACGATAGAGTCACCCCGGTAAGCGCGGAATAGAGGACGAAAAGGAATGTGGCTGTTCCCGCGCTCATCCTTTGGATCATGCCGCTGATGGCGAAGACGAGCGCCAGTTGCCCGATGAGGAGTCCGAAAAAGAGCACCGTGTTTCCGAAAATGAGGCGGGTCATCCCTTCGCTCGTAGATACGTAATAAGCCACGAACCCGGTCAGAGCAAGCCCAATGGCCATCCAGTTGTAAACGCTTCTCACATAATCGTTGACAAGAACCTCGGTTCTCGTTGTCGACAGAGTGTCTGCCCGCATGAAAAAACCTCCTGAAAACATTTGAATTCCACTATAGCGTTTCGATCAAAAACTTCAAGGACAAACAAATCCATTGTTCGTGCAGGCTTGCATGCCTTGGGGGAAATTCGAGAATCGTCGCTGATTATCCTTGGAATATCCACAAAAAAAGGCGGCAAGCATCTGCCGCCCTGCCGCAATTCTCTCCTCTTCAAGCGATAACCGAAGGCTTGCAGAGATGCTCCTTCTCCATGGCCACCCGACCGCACCCATCGCAGACATATTTCATGGCCTTGAGTTTATCTTTGCAAACGTGAGTTGCATCTACCTGGGGAGCACCGCAAAAACTGCACTTCTGCTTGTCTCCGCAAGGATTGCACAAGTGTCCCGGTTCATTTGCCACAGCACCACAGTTCTTACAAGTATACGCCATCGAATCTCTCCTTTCTTGTGTTTAAAAATTGCACAACTATAAGAATATTTCCACAAAAACAGAGGAGTCAAGGACCATAGCTCTAAAGGAGGCGCCATTTCGGGGGGGGCCTCCTGGTGTGTTGCGAAACTTCGAGGTTTGGGCTATGGTTCGTAATGGAAATAGATTCGGTGGAATTGCGAGGTTAACGATGATCGGAACTGCATGGCGAATCCTGAAAAGCTTGTTGCTTGTCATGACGGCCCTTGCCTGCTTTTTGGCTGAGGCCCCTCTTTATGCCAAGCCCAAGATTGCCTATGAGATTCGGGAGGTGGCAAGACATCAAATGCTTGTGACCTTTTCCTGGGATGTGACAATAGACTCCGATAAATCCTGGGACGGGTGCGATCTGAAGATTTCATTCCACGATGGAAAAGGCAATGAGATGTACGCCGTCAAAGAAGCGATTTCTCTTAAAGTGGGTCGCAACGCTTTCAATGGGACGGAGATCTGCAGTGTCGACATTTGGAAGCGTGTCGCCAAGTACGTAACGACACTCGACTGTGTCTTCTAGTTTGGCTGCCGCTTCCCGGACTGAATCTCTCAGCCCTGACTGTTTATATCCCCACCAAGCCATACTTGGAGATGAGTCGCGACAGATAGGTCCGCTGGATGCCCATGGTCTTTGCCGCCCTGCTCCGATTCCCCTGATGATGTTTCAGGTTGATCGTAATGAACTCCTTCTTGAATCGATCTTCGGCCTCCTTCAAGGTGATCCCGGCCTCCAGGGTTGGCCCCGTCGTGCTCTTGCTGGGAATGGGCAAGTCCTCGGGAAGGAGTTGCTTCCCGTTTCCCATGACCACCGCCCTTTCAATGGCATTCCGCAATTCTCGCACATTGCCGGGCCAGCCATATTCCATGATTCTGTCCATCGCTTCGATGGAAAGGAGCAGCTCCATAAACCCTCTCTCATGCTTGAAGGTTCCCAGGAAATAATCCACCAGGAGGGGGATGTCCTCCTTTCTCTCCCGCAGAGGAGGCATATGTATCTGAACGACGTTTAACCGATAGAAAAGATCCTCGCGAAACCGCCCTTCTGCAACCTCTCTGGAAATGTCCCTGTTCGTGGCGCAGATGATTCGCACATCCACCGAAATGCGCGTGTTCCCTCCCACGCGATAAAACACCCCCTCTTGCAACACGCCCAGGAGTTTTGCCTGCATGCTCTGGCTCATTTCACCGATTTCGTCGAGAAAGAGCGTTCCTTCATCAGCCAATTCGAATTTTCCGATCTTTCGGGTAAGGGCCCCGGTGAAGGACCCCTTTTCATAGCCGAAAAGCTCGGCTTCCAAAAGGGTTTCCGGAAGAGCCGCGCAATTGAGAATAATCAGGGGCTTGTCTTTCCTGGGTCCCACGTGGTGAATCAAGCGGGCAAGAAGCTCCTTTCCGGTTCCGCTTTCCCCCAAGATCATCGTGCTGGTTTTTGCATTTGCTACCTTGAGTGCGTCGGAGATCACTTTTTTCAGTGGGATGCTTTCTCCGATGATTTGATATTTTTTTGAGAGTTCTTCCTTGAGATCCCGGTTTTCCCTTTGAACCTGGTTGATTTTGCGGGCGTTGCTGATGGCCAGGCTGGCCAGTTCGGCAAAGACGGTGAGCATTTTCATGTCGTCGTCATCAATTTTGGAACCATCCTCCTTATCGATGATCTCGACGACACCGATGGTCTCATCGCCCATCTTCATTGGGACACAGGCAATAGACCGGGTCTGGAATCCGATGGTGTCGCTGATCTGCTTATCCCAGCGAGGGTCTTTGCTCACGTCGGGGATGAGCAAGGGCTCTCCCTTTTCGGCGACGATTCCGGCGATTCCCTGGCCCAGATTGATCTCGTATTTTCTGACCTCTTCTCTTCTATTCCCGATAGCCACTTTGAAGTAAAGTTTCTTTGTCTTTGCATCGAGCAGGAGCAGAGAACTCGCTTTGGCTTGCATCATTTTCGTTGCCGTATCAATGATCAACTCGAGAAGCTGATCAACATCGAGAACCGATGAAACCCAGTGCGAAATTTCCTTTAAGCGATCGATGGTTGAATCCGGAAAAGCAGGTTTTGGAGTCATGTTTACCCTCGCGTCCTACAAGATACACAACAATCACAATTATAACTTTTCTGAAAGGCAATGTACACAATTTTATATCATTAACAACGCTAAAGTATACTCATTTATACATATGGTTTCAAATGATTGCTTGTTTCTTGGTAGACGTATTTTTCCGGATAAAGGGGGGCGACCTTTGATCTGAGTGAAGGGCAGGATTGAGGAAGGCTGAATCGACAGCAAAAATCAGATAGCCGCTTAAAGCCGAAGGTTACCCGAGAAGGAAGCCCGCGGGGAGGAAAGGTTTTCCCCGGAAGGATCCCGTTACATCTATATCATTGCATCCATTGACAAACGCCCGATTCTACATATCCTTAACTTATTCAAGATAAGACGGAAATTGAGTATATTTTGTGAATGAGATAATATCGCTACGTTCTGTCAGTTGCCAAGGGGAGACGTGAAATGGAAACCAAGACACTGCTTCAGGGGAAAAGGGTTCTGATAGTGGATGACGAACCGGACATTCTGGATCTCCTGACGGAGCTTCTGAGTGCCTGCAAGATTGACCGGGCCTCTACGTTCGAGGCGGCAAAAGAGCTTCTTGAAACCGACTGGTACGACGTTGTGGTCCTTGACATTATGGGCGTCAGGGGGTTTGAGCTCCTTGAGATTGCGAAACAAAAAGGGATTCCCGCTCTAATGCTCACAGCCCATGCCTTGAACAAGGACACCTTGAAGAAGTCCGCTGAAGAGGGAGCTTCGTACTACGTTCCGAAAGACGAGATAAGCAAGATTGATGTTTTTGTCGCAGATGTTCTCGACGCAAGGGAGAAAAAAAAGAACCCGTGGGTCCGATGGTTCGAGAGGCTTGGTGGTTTTTTCGACCATAGCAAGGAGTTTAGCGGGCCGAACTGGAGAGAACAGCACAAAAAATTTTGGGACGAGAAGCTAAAGCGTTTGCCGGGCATTTGATGACGCTTTCCATTTCCGCCCGATTTCGTCCACCCATTACCGGATAATTCGTCCTCTCGTTGCGACGATAGGATCCTACCACATTACGTCCGAAATGATATCAGTACCATAGGCCGCTGATCCTCTCCTCCGTTTCAGGGTGGGGGTCCTTAGAAAGGAAGGGGTGCAGACTCAATTTCCGCCATCTCCACAAATTTGAACCTCAAATCCCCGAATCTCGTACCATGTTTTGCAGGCTAATGGTTATGTCCTACCTCATCTCCCCTACAGGTTTCCTTTGCGGCTGGGAGTTCTGTCGCTGCTGAATCTGAGGAGATCTTTGTGGTTGTTGCTGCCTCGGCTGCTGAACCTGGGGTTGCCTCTGCTGTTGCTGCTGCCTAGGTTGCTGAACCTGGGGTTGCCTTTGCTGTTGTTGCTGCCTTGGCTGCTGAACCTGAGGTTGCCTCTGTTGCTCCCTTTTCCATTGTTCATATCTCCAGACCTCGGGTCTCCGCGCATATTCATGCTGTCTTTGACGTCTCAATTCCTGTTGTCTTTGTGATGGAAGTGGTTGATATCTTTCCACGTTCCACCTTCTGTCTCTTTCCCAATATCGTCTGCTGTTCCAGCTTCTCCAGTTTTGTTGAAGCTGCTGGTGGGGTATCCTTCGGTACTCCCAGCGATACCCACGCCAATTGCGGTCTCTGTAGTAGCTTCTCCAACGAAAATCAATGTCATAATAAAAATCCGGGATGTATCTGTAGTAAACCCAACCTCTGTCGTGGTAACGTGAGCGATACCATCGTCCATCCCATGGACGCCACCACCAGCCGCGGCAGAAAAATATATCCGCCTCGATGTCGGGAATGACATAGACATCATAGATATACGTGTCAGGTATCACGATCACTTCTATGGGACCATGAAACACAATGGCCGGGGGCAGAGGAATTCCAACACTTATGCTCACACCTGCCGCCGCCGGCATAGGGGCGACAATTACCAGCATCAAAAGCATTGCTGCAAGAAGTCCCTTTTTCATTTTGCTGCCTCCCTTGTTCGACTGCTTCGTAAACGGTCCATCTGCGGCGTACATACCAGGAAGGTACACGGCGCACAGAGTATCATTTTTGTTATGTTTTGGCCGTGCACGCTGCACCTTGTGCCTTGCGCCGTGTATGCGCCTAGCATCAGGCGCCAAGTTTTCTGATTTTTTAGACGCCTGGCGCAGAAAATGGTTTACATGCAGTGTGATCTTCAGAACTCAAAAATAACATTTTCCGAACTGGGAAGAAGGCCCTGCTCAGGAATCGGGCGATGCTGGATTGAGCTTGGCAAGTCAAGAATGTATTGGTCTGATGCCGGGGATCCTCCAGGATTGTCCCACCTCATGGCGTTCTCACGAAGAAAGAAGCCTGGAGACCTTTCGAAAATGATAGCCGTAGATTGCAAAGGTGACCGTCAAGGACAATAGACGGGGACGATGGAACAATGTCCAAAAAAGGATTCGCCAGTACTGGAATCGCTCTGCTCCGAAAACGCCCAAGTGAAGGCCGGAGCGAAAAAAAGCGAGAAATCGCTGCATATCCATGCCAACCCTAATCCTCGGGGGATGATACTGCCGAAGGAAGGTTTTCATCCGCTGGTAGTATTGCTTGGGCGAGTAGAGGTAACGCAGGATGTCTTCGTAGCCCTCGCGCAAAACATTGAAGTCCATGCGGGTCACTATATTGGTCGTCCCGTCCGTGTTTCCCGACATCAGGCCCAGCAGCCGCCCTTCTTTCTTGAGACGATCATAAAGTTTTGTGCCCGTTGGCGCCTGGAGCAGCCCCACCATGGCCGTTACAATACCGCTCTTCTGGATAAAATCCATCTGCCTTTGAAAGATGGAATGGGTGTCGGTGTCGAAACCGACGATAAATCCTCCCTGCACCTGCAGACCGGCTCGCTGGATTTTCCTCACGTCTTCAGCAAGGTCTCGATTCTTGTTTTGGTTCTTGTTGCACTCCGTGAGCCCGCTCTCGTCCGGCGTTTCAATGCCGATGAAGACAGCATCAAAACCGGCCTCCACCATCATGGCCATCAAGGGGGGGTCGTCGGCCAAATTGATGGACGCTTCCGTGTTGAAGGGCATTCCCTTCTTTCCCTTGCGCCATTGGATGAGTACAGGGAGCAGCCCGGTCTTTAGATATCTTTTGTTGCCGATGAAATTGTCGTCTACAAAAAAGACAGGGCCTCGCCAGCCCAATGCGTAAAGAGCGTCCAGTTCTTCCAAAACCTGCTCCGCTTTCTTCATGCGCGACCCGTGACCGAAGAGAACCGTGACGTTGCAGAACTCGCAGTTGAAGGGGCATCCCCGGGAAAACTGGATGCCCATCCCGCCGTATTGCTTGAGGTCCAGCAAATGCCACAGAGGCGCCGGCGTCTTTTGAATGTCGCAAAATCCCGAAGCAGAGTACACGCGCCGTGCCCGTCCCGCCCTAAAATCCTCGAGAAATAAAGGAAGCGTAAGTTCCGCCTCATTCAGCACAAAATGGTCCACTGCGCCAAACCGGTCGTGTTCTGCCGTAAAGAGAGGCCCTCCGGCAATAACAGTCAATCCTGCCTGTTTGCAACGAGCGATGGTCTGCCCCGCCGATTCCCTTTGCACCGCCATGGCGCTTATCAATGCGCAGTCGGCCCACGCCAGCTCTTTTTCGGTCAGCTTTGTCACGTTCAGGTCGATAAGACGGCAAGGCCAATCCTTCGGAAGCATCGCCGCCACCGTGAGCAGACCCAGCGGGGGATAGGCGCTCTTTCTCTTGATGAACTTCAGGGCGTGTTTGAAACTCCAAAAGGTATCAGGAAATTCAGGATATATGAGGAGGATTCTTGGGGGGTTGGGCATAACCTAAAACCTGGGCTCTTTCTTCTTGGCAATCCCTGTCATAAACAGCATTGTCACCATTAAGATAAAAAGTCAAGAAGCTCCAAATGAATTGAAGCGGCTAAGTGTTTGAATTAACTGGCGCGCCTGCCGTGATTCGAACACGGGGCCTGCGGATTAGAAGTCCGCTGCTCTATCCAGCTGAGCTACAGGCGCAGAAGATCCTTTATCAACGGTTTGATCATGGCTGGATGCATTGCCAAGGAGTTCACTGAGAGCGCCGTTTTGACCGCCATTGAGGACCTGGCGAAGTAGGAAGTTCGTATTGCTCTCCAACTGGTTCATGTTTTCGGCAAGAACCCGGAGTTGGGTCAGCACCTTCTTTGATTTTTCCTGAGATGGAATGCCGAGTTGCGGATTGCCCAGGATCTTGATTAACTCTCCGATAGAAGTTCCGTTAAAACGATCCGTATTTGTGTAGATGAGACGGACCCAACTCCTTTTTAGCTCTTCCGGCATTTTCAGGTAACTGCGAACCACTTCGGGGTTTTTACCGTAGTAAAGCGCCTCTTTGAGTTCCTGAATCGCCTTTCGAACCATCGTGACCTTCGCTTCACCCAGGGGAAACCGCCGAAGGATGTCCTGCCATCGCTCTTCGATTTGCATCGTCACCCAGGTTTCTCCCCTTTCCGGCGGCAGGGAAAGCTCCAAGAACCTTCCCTGTACCTTCATGAGATCGGTTCGTAATGGATCCGAATCCTGGGGAAATTCTGTAAGCAGGTGGTTCAGAGTTTCGATCGCTTTCGCCTTCCCGCTCTTTTCATGTCGCTCGGCAAGGAGGATCTGCTCCCACTGTTCCCTGAGGTGGCCTAGTTCCATCTTGACCAGGGAGAAAATGAGCGCCGACTTCGTAATGGCATTGCGCAGGGAATCGGCAAGGATGTTACATGCGTTCAAACGGTCCACGGCCAGTTGCTGCATGGCCTTCATGGAATCCTGTCGAAGGTGATAGGATAGCAGCTGAGTTCCCAGAGAACGGGACAGCCTTTTGATGACCCTTGTTTCCGGACTGCCTATGCGAATGGTGTAAGGCACGAAATGGATCTTTACTACCCCAACCACCACATAGTCGCTCTCCTCCCAAAGCATTCTCCCTTTGCCGTCTCTGGGGTAATCCGTGACGGCGGTCATGTCGAATCGGAGGTCGGTCTTGCGCACCAGGACGGGTTCCATGTGATGAAAATCTTCCAGCACACCTTCCACCTGCAGCCTGACGCTCCTGATATCGGACCTTGGGTCTTCCGAAGTCCAGCTCTTCTGCGTCTCAACACACCAAGCCATTGCCTCGAGTGGACGATCCTGCGTGTCTTTGTAGTTCACCCAGGCCTTGCCCGGAGGGTTGTATTCGGATCGTTCCGGAAGTCCCCAGGAGATCTGGTTCTTGGTGCGATCAATGATGCCGGACGTGATTCTCTCGACAACCAAAGCAGACGGTTTTCCAACCCGATAGATGGTACCCTTAAAGGAATTTGGGAGACAGAGCAAGATGGTCTCGATCACTTCTTTGCAGGCGTTCTCCAAAACGTCCTTTTCGATCTCAATGGACACGTCGGTTTCCTGATCCCTGTACGTTTAATTTGAATTAAGTAGTGTAGATTGTTCTCAAGTTTTGTCAACAGAAATGAATTGACAACATCTGAAGGGGCTGTCAGACTCAAATCATGGTGCAAGAAGCCATCCAGCTTAATGGTCTTCCCCCCATGAGGGATCCCCTTCTGATCGCAGGCTTTGAGGGGTGGGGAAATGCCTTGGATATTTCCAGGGGAATGGCCGATTACATGATTGAAAAACTGAGGGGCAAGAGCTTCGGCACCATCACGGCAGATCTCTTCTACCGGTTTGATGAGCATCGGCCTGTCGCGGAAATCGAAGAGGGGGTGCTGAAAAACCTCACTCTCCCGGGCGGCCATTTTTTTTTCGTGGATCGTGCAGTTTCAGGCAGGGACCTCATTGTTCTGAAAGCGGCGGAACCGACGTTTCGCTGGATTGGCTTTGCAGAAGCCGTGCTGGAGCTCTGCGAGAAGACGGGCGTGAAGATGATCATCAGCCTTGGAAGCATGTACGACAACGTGCTTCACACCGACACCGTGCTTTCTGCTGTCGCATCCAGCGATGAGCTCCTATCGCAGCTTAAAGAAAGAAAGGTCGTGCCGGTCAACTACAAGGGGCCCAGCGCCATCCACTCCACCCTCCTTTACGAAGCCCGCAAAAGAGGCATGCCCTGCGTAAGCCTTTGGTGCCACTGCCCTTTTTATCTCCAGGGAACGACCCATTTCGGACTCCTCTCCTACCTTGGTTCCCTTCTTTCCTCCTGGGGGGGGTTCAGTTTGGATACTCAAGAGCTTGACCGAACGTGGAAGGATCTTAGCAAACAAATCCAGGGAATCATCGAGAAGAATCCCGAACTCCAGACCATGATCAACGATCTCAGAAAATCGAAAATCAAGGGTTCATGGGAAGAAGCGAAAAGAGGGGACAAAATCATCCATCTCGAAGATTTCTTGAAGCCGAAATAGAAATCCTGCCCGAAAAAGACTCCCCCCCTCGGAGGACAAAGCAATCTAGCTTCCCTTCATTTCCTTCAATAACGCCAGAAGCGCAGGGATGATCTCCCCTGCCCTGCCTTCCAGAAAGATGTCGGTTATGGTGCTCGTGAGATGGGTCCTCTCCATGTTGAGCTCAATGAGCACCGCGCCCCGGCTTTTGGCAATGGATGGAATGGTGTTCGCAGGAGAAACCGCAGCCGAGGTGCCGACGATGAGGAGCGCTTCGGCTGATGATGCCAGTTGAAAAGAACGTTCGAGCGCGCTCGGAGGAATGGCCTCGCCAAAAAAAACCACATCCGGTTTAAGAACCTTCCCGCATCCGCACCTCGGAACGTTCTCGTTTCCTTTTTCATGGGTAGAGTATCTCTTCCCACACCAGAGGCATGAGAGGGTGCTCGAGTTTCCATGGTATTCAATGACGTTTCTGGCGCCCCCGGCTTGATGGAGGTTATCCACATTCTGTGTGATGATGCAGTGAAGGAAGCCCATCTTCTCCATCTCTCCCAGGCCGAGGTGTGCCGGATTGGGCATGGCCTCGCCGACCAGTTGATTCATATCCCTGAGCATCTCCCAAATTTTCTCGGGGTTTTGTCGAAACGCCTGGATGGTGGCGTACTCTGAAGGATCATATTTTGCCCAAAGTCCCCCCGCGCTCCGAAAATCAGGGATCCCTGATTCCACCGAAATGCCGGCTCCTGTCAGCGCCAGCGTCGATCGGGAACGATAAATCTCTTCTGCCGCTCTAATGATAGGGTCTGTCATGGCTGTTCTCCGAGCATGATTTGTCCGCCTCGAAATCCCTGGAAAAAATCAGACCAGAGCTTTGAGTGCTTTTCTGAGACAATCCGTGCTCCTGCTGCTCAAATTCATCATCTCCCTGATCTGTTCAGCGCTTTCCCTCTTGCCCGCCTCATCCAGTTGATCGGCAAACATTTCGTATTCTTCGTGGTGATGCTCGCTGTGCGTGATCCAATGTTCCAGCCTGATTTTGGCTTTTTCCACAAAATCCATTGTGCCATCCTCCTGATGATTTTTATACCACAAGCGCCCTGGAACCACAAGGTGAAGCCCTCCCGGTTTTGTTGATAAATGGGTTGACGTGATCCTCGCACAAGGGTAATATGGCTTCAAATCTCAAAATCGGAGAAGGGTCGATGGCGGATGATGCGATTCTCAAGGGCAAAAGGATCCTCATCGTGGACGATGAGCCGGACGTACTGGAAACGCTTGAGGAGATGTTGAGCCAGTGTCTGATCGACAAAGCGCCCAGCTTCGAGACAGGGGTAAAGTTCCTCAACAAGAACAGTTATGATGTGGCGATTTTCGACATTATGGGCGTCAAAGGCTATGAATTGCTGCGCATGGCCACCGAAAAAGGAGTTCCCGCCATCATGCTCACCGCCCATGCTCTCAGCCCGGACAATTTAATTAAGTCCATTAAAGAAGGAGCCCACTCCTACGTTCCTAAAGACAAATTGCCGGAAATCGGCTCTTTTGTGAGAGACATCCTGCAGGCAAAGCAAAAGGGCGACCGGAAACCGGGAAGCTGGTTTGTAAAACTGAAGCCTTTCTTTGACAAGCATTTCGGACCCGGCTGGAGAGAAAAAGACAAAGAGTTCTGGGAGGATTTTGACGATCAGCACATCATCGGAAAGAAGGATTTGGAACAGATCATGTGACCCCCCACCCGGAATGCGCATCGATCGAGGGTCCAAACCATCATGTCAGCGATTGCAACGGGATCCTGACGGTAAAGGTCGCGCCCTTCCCCGAGTCGCTTTCGAGAACGAGTTCCCCGCCCATGTCCTCGATGAGGACCTGCACGCCTGCAAGTCCTAAACCGTGACCCCGGACACAGTGATCCGTTTGCATGTCCATCTGGAAATAGCATTCAAATATCTTACGATGATAATTTGCCGGGATGCCTTCTCCGTCATCGCTCACCGAAAGACACAATTGCCTGTCTTTCTCCTCAACGCACAGAGTGACACGGCTCTTGCGGTACTTCAAAGCATTGTTCAGGAGATTCCTGAAAATTTGCCTCACCTTGCTTTCGTCAAGGCAGACCTCTCTGCGCCAAAGCTCTTCTGGAACATCGAGCAGGATCCCTCTCCTCGCAAGGACGGTCTTTAAATCCTCAAGAGATTTGTGCTCTCTGATTTCATCAGCCAGCGACTGATCGGTGAGATCAAAAACCTCGATCAGGGTGCCGGAAATCAGAGCGGCGGCGCTGAAGTAGTTCCTGTTAATGATCCCGGCGCTCGAGCGACCCAGCTCCAAGGCATCGTTGACGAGGGTTCGGGTGACGATGGTGTTCCGTAAAGCTCTCTCAAGAACCTTGGTCTGCTTCTCCGTGAGGGGACCATATTTCTCGGCCTTTTGAAGCAAGGACAACAGTCCGGCCTCGATAACGGCCAAGGGAACCTTCAGGTCGTGAACCAGGAATTCGAGTTTGATTCGGTTTCGTTCCATATTCGGCCCAGTTTATTCTTTTTATCCAAGCACCTTTCAAGAAAGAAAGACGACGCCCACATACCCGACAAAACTATCATCCGGGCGAACATCATAGCTCGTTGAGTAGACCAATTTTTCCGCCCTTTGGGCGCCCAGGCGCCGGGCTGCAGCAATTGCAGCGGCGGCCGCCCCTGCACAGCAGGCATTATGGTTCGCCAGGGATTCATGAATCACCCCAGGCGGATCCATTCTGAGGATGAGATCTACCAGCCGTTTGTCGTTTTCTTGCTTAACCCACTCCACCGCATTTTCCCCTGTCCCCTTGGGGTTGAACCCATAATTGGAACCATAGTGAGTGAGATCGGTCGAGCCGACGACGATCACGTTTCTCCCCAGCTTTTCTGAGAGGTCGACTACTCGTTCGCCGATCTTGAGTGACATCGGGCTTGGGGGAACACCGATGGGAAGAATCCTTGATTCAGGGAAAAAATACTTGATAAAAGGCAATTGCAGTTCGATGGTGTTGTCCTGCTCGTAACGGCTAGCCGTTTCAATACGAAAGGAAAATTCGACGGAGATCTTTTCCGCCAACTCCTTGTCGATCTCCAGGTCTCCGAAAGGCGTTGCCCATGAACCATCCTTCATCAGATAATTGCTGCCTGTGGGGTGAAGATGTCTGCCGAAGAGAAGGATGGTGTCAGGGGAACGCGCTGCGCTCAGGCACTGGATCACATTGCACGCTATGGCCCCGGAGTAAAACCACCCGGCATGTGGAACGATTCCGCCCAGCGCGTTCGGCGGGCAAGGAACGGCGGAGCGGGAAAACTCCTCTATGACCCTTTCACATTCCTTGGCTTTTGCCGGATACCAATTCCCTGCGAAATCCGCGCTCCTTGACGCCATGGGATCTCCCTGTTGACTATCACTCAAAGATTCCTGAGAAAGTTTTACTCAATTTTCATCTTTCGTCAATCTTTTTATCCTGGAGGGCATGGAAGGATTGTCGCCGGCGTGAGTGAACCGGAAAGGGATTTCTGTGATTGGTAACCTTACTCAATCCGCAAGCATGAGACAGTAGATGTTCTGAGTTTCATCCTTGCTGTGAAGGGGTTTGATCGGAAACCCGTTGTTCCAGGCGGTTCGATAAACGTCAATGCCGCAGGCTTCCATGGATGGTCTTGCCCGCATCCCGAAATGGCAAGGCGCGCCTTCGCTTTTGGCACAGGGACTACACCTTGAACAAGGACCCGACAGCATCACAAAGGCTTTGTAAAAGCCGTCTCTGAATAGCGCACCCTCCATATCGACGAGCTCCTCAAAAAAATCCGAAAGAAGCCCGATCCGGCTTTCTCCCTTTTTCCTCTCAGCCCGATAATGGAAGAGGACCGCGCGGTGATAATGGTCAAGAATCTCTCTGGTTTCTTCGGGGGTAGGCGTGTCAGGAGGGCAGCAATATCCCCTGCCATACCCTTCACAACCGAACCGGCACTTGAGTCTCACCCAAGGCGCCGTCACCACGCTCGACGGATGGATCTCCTTGGCTTCGGCCGGTTTTCCCAGGCAGACGCGATCCCAATATGCCCTGAGATCTTCCAAAATCGAATCCCTCCTAAAAAGCACTCAATTCCCTTAAGATAGCCATGACAATCAAAAGAACGCCGGCCAAACTGATGGGAATCCCGAACCACGGCCCCTTCTTGTAAAACACCAGCAAACCGACAATGAAAAAAAAACCCGCCGCTGCAAGCACAAGAGGCTCGCCGAGGGAGTTGAAAAGGGTCGATATGAAGGCGAACGCCTTTTCCAGAGTTCTCATTGCTGCTTCCATCGCTTTTCGCCCCACACAGAAGTCCTGCCTGCATTAATTTTTTAATATAATACGCTTCTTCAGAATCGCAAACGGAAGGGCGTTTTATAGGGAATTTCTTGCTACGAATGGGAAAGTCTCTTCCACTTTCAATGCAAGGAACTTCCCACAAAAAGCAGAGGCGGATGGCCGAAAAAAGCTCGCCGATTGGGCGGGACAAACAAAAAAAGGCCTCTCCAGAGAGGAGAGAAAAAACTGGAGAGGCTTAGGAGGAAGGAGTTTCCCCTTTGAGACTGCAAATTCGGTGCCCATCATGACTTCCTCAAGGCAGGAACAGCCGGGATAAAAGCCTTTTGTC
>JAWOJI010000496.1:0-3841 GCA_046481735.1 Desulfatiglandales bacterium
TTTGAACCTCTTGGGGCTTTCCAGGTGAGGGACGCCCTCAAGATGCAGCGCATATCTTTCGTCTCTAACGATGAGGACCTGTTGCATCACGGACAGAATCCTCCACTTCGTTTGACCTTCGCACCATGGAGAACCTGAGGATATCCTCAGCCTCCGGTATTCTCGATTTGTACTTGAGCAGGGTGCTGCAAACCGCCTCCACAAATTCCTGCCTCGCTTCAGGCTTCAGACACTCCAGGATGACGGCCACTGCCGCCTTCCGATTGAGCATGTCGCGCTCTTTCCTGGCTTTCCTACGCAACCCCTTCACTTGCTTGACGACGAGCTTTTGCATCTCACGGACCGCTTCCTTGCCGAGATCCGGGCACTGATGGGTCATGGCCAGAATTGCTCTCAAGAGATGGGCTCCCGGTTCCTTGAGCGCATACCGTGCAAGGCCGCGGGCTGCAAATCCCATGGAATCATAGAACGCCCTTGCACCCAGCTCCGAATCAAGCACCAGTTCCTTAAGCCTGGGCATCCGGGTCTTCCACAGAAGCCAGACCCCTGCGATCAGGAACGTACCCACACCCTTTGGCGGCTTGAAACCGGGTCTTTCCACGTCCCATTTCTTGCCCCTGAGGGTTGCCAGGTATTTGATCTCCAGATCTTTCTTGAAAACCTGCTCTCTCAGGGCCAAGAACACCAAGCCCAGGACATGTCCTTTTGCAAAACAGGCCAGCAGGTTGCGCTCAACTCCCCGGATCAGGCAGTTCAGGACGAAGCGCACATGGAAGAACTCCACATTCATGTCGGCCACCTGCATGAGGCTGTCCATGGACATTGGGAAATGCATGAAGTAGGCGGGCGTAGCCGCATCGATCACGCCTCGATAAACCACTGCGGAATGATTTTCCCCTACTTCCAAAGGCTCCATGCTGTTCTTGATCCCCTCAAGAAAACCTGTGAGCTCTTCCTTCCTGCTGTCCAGCGCAGAGCCTGCTTCCGATCTTTTCTTCAAGTGGTCTATGGCATGATCGATTTCATAGAGAACCGCCGTGCGAAGCCCTGCTCTGCGGATCTCCCGGAATGCGTCCTTGTAGGCGGACGAATCGCCTCCTGACTGAAGTTCCTGCTTCTTGACCAGTTCCCCGTACTTGATCAACAGCCCCTGTTCTACAGGTACGATACCCTCGTTGAAAAACAGCACCCTGTTGACCAGGACCTTTTCGCCGTTGAAAAGGAAGGAGAAATTGTCGCCGTCCCCTTCATCCAGGGTCGAAAGTGCATCGATCAGCCCCATGCCGAGCATTTCGTCCAGGGAGTATCCGATATCCGGGTTCCTCCCTGATATGGCGTCAATGGCCTGTTTGATGTGCTCACGCTTGATCATAGGGATGAGGCCCAAGGCTCACGGCGCAAGGAAGTTTTCAGTGTTCAGCGTTCAGTGTTCAGGAAAGACCCCTGCGTAGGGCAGCCCACCGTGGCTGCCACGGGTCGGCACGGCACGCGGCGCCCGCGCCCGCGCCCGCGCTGCGCGTGGGCGACCCTACGTTTTCATCCGTGTGGGGTGGCCGAAATTTGGTCATGAGCGGTTACTACTCCTCCTGAACACTGAACGCTGAACACTTAAGTTTTCAACCGGGCCGGAAGTTCGACCGTGAAGGTCGCCCCTTTGCCCGGCTCGCTCCTTACAGAGATCCGGCCCCCCAGTTTTTCCGCGATGCCGGCGCTGACCGCCAGACCGAGACCTGTCCCGTCGGGTCGGGTCGTAAACAGGGGATCGAAGATTTTCGCCTGCAGGTCCTTTTGTATGCCGGGACCCGTATCGGACACCGTGACTGAGACGCCCTCTGCTTCGGGCCTGACTTCAAGTGTAATTTCCCCGTCTTTTCGGATCGCCGCAACGGCATTGAGAATCAGGTTCTGAAAAACCTGCCTCAACTGGGAAGGATCGCTCCTGATGACGGGAGGCGGCTCCGCATAGGATCGCTTCACCGTGATTCGGTTGAAGTGGAACTCCCGGTCCATGAGTTCGACGATCTCATCGAGAATATCGTTGACCCTGACCTCTTCGATGACGGGCATGGAGGGTCGTGTTGCCTTGAAGAAACGTTCCGTGCTCTTCCGGGTGCGGGCGACTTCGTCCTTGACCTGCTTCAGGCTTTCGCGCAATTCCTCGCGGTTGGAGTCTTTGGAAAGGTCCCTGCGAGAGAGTTCTTTCACCCAATCCGTGACAAGGTCGATGTTCGAGAGGGCATCCTTGATTTCGCGAACAAAGCCATCGGCTAGCTTTGCCGATGAGGCCATCCTGCTCGAGTGACGAAGCTGCTGATCCAGAAAGCGGATGCTGCGGCGCTTGGTCTCGAGTCTCGTGAAAAGATAGTTGGTGGTAAGCAAGACCGTCAGGACGATGATCAATGCGCCGAGTCCCAGTGCGGCGGCGGCCACATTGCGCGTATTTCGAAGGGCCCTGTAAACCTCCCTGCGGTCGAACTCGGCCACACAGACCCAGGGAACATGGGTCAGGGATGCCATGACCAGGACGTTCTGTTTTGTCTTCTCCGTTTTCACGCCCTGGAAGTCCTCCAAAGGTTTTCCCTCCCACCGGTCCATAATCTTGCCCGCCGACCGGGGGGATGTCTGAAAATAGCCTTCCCTGCTGACGATGAAGGCATCGCCGCGGCGCTCGCTCAAAACCTCCTTCACCATGGCGTTGAAATACTCCGTATCCACAGTGGCCCGGATGATCCAGAACCCGTGGGTCGAAGCCTGCTTGACCACAATGATGAAGTGGGGCTCGTTTCGGAACCCGAGAAACACGTCACTGATGTAAACGTCCCGCTCCATGAGTTTCCTGAACCATGGGGCCTCCCTGTAATTCTTCGAGAGCAGGTCATAGGGACCGGTATAGGCCAGGTGCCGGCCCTGGTCGTCAATGATGCCCAGGTCCGTGAAGCAAGGGATTTCGCCCTGCATGGAGTTGAAGGCCTTCTCCAGGTTGCCGGGGGCCGTGAGATAATCCAGCCCCAGGTTGGAAGCGAGCAGTTTCAGGTTCAGGGTCCTTTCCGCCAGGAATTCATCCATGGCCTTGCGGTGGTAGCTCACTTCCGTGCGGAGACTCGCAAGGGTTTTCGCTTCAATCAGCGTGACCGTGTGGTAGTACATGCCGCCGCCGATGACGAGAAGGGGGATAAAAGAGGCGGCAAGAAGGGCCACCACCACGCTGTTCCACAGGCGGCGGAAATAGGGATAATCCCCATCCTGCGTCTCACGAAGATGCATGGTCGATTTGTTCTCAGCCATCTCAGCACCTACTCCATTTCCTGGTCCATGTATTGAAATACGTCTTCCAGCTTGATGACGCCAATGATCTTTCCCGCCCGAACCACGGGCATTCTTCGAATATTATGCTGAATCATCTGATGGGCCGCATCCGTGAGATAGGCGTTTGCAGGGGTCGACACGACCTGGGGTCGAAGGACCTCTGCAAGGGTTTTTTGAGGAAGAAGCCCCGGATTTCTTACAAGAACGTCCCAGGTGAGGGTCTTTTCAGGATGGTCCCTCCGGGCTTCGTTGAGAAGGTCCCTCCTGGTGATGACTCCCTGAAGCCGGTCCTCCCCATCCACCACATGAACTTCCTCTAAGGACTCTTCCCCTGTTCCCCTGCGCATGACCTCCAGGGCGGCTGCAAGGGTCTGCCCGGGATGCACCCTTGCAAGAGCGCCAAGGGGGATCTCTCTCACCAGCTTTCTGGGCCAGAGCACGGGGTGGCGCTTGATCATTTCGGCTTCATGGGCCTCCTTGATCTTCTCCACCAGTTCCTCGATGTCGCAGGGCTTCATCAGGTAGTCATAGGCGC
>JAWOJI010000518.1:0-9399 GCA_046481735.1 Desulfatiglandales bacterium
CTCAGGGTTTGGAGAGGATTCCATTGACAGAGACGGGAGAGCATATTAAATTACCTACCGGTAGGTAAATGAAAAATGATCGAAGTCGAAAGCCCGGACAAAACGGACGAACAGAGCGCGAAGCAGGCCCTCCTTCTCGCAGGGATTTCCCTTTTTTCCGAGAAAGGCTATGCCAGCACCCCCGTTCGGGAGATCGTGGCCCTCGCCGGGGTGACGAAACCCGTTCTCTACTACTACTTCCAAAACAAGGAAGGCCTGTTCCGGGCCATACTGGACGGAGCGGCGCAGCGGCAGGAGGAACTGCTCGAGGAAGCGTCCCGGATGACCGGGACGGTCCTGAACAGGATTCTCCATCTCTACCGCAGGATCTATGAAGAACTGCTTCCAAATCAGCAGCTTTTCAGAATGATCCACAATCTCATCTTCGGCCCGCCCCAGGGTGCGCCCGGATACGACATGGAAGGGTACCACCACAGGATGCTGCAAGCCGTTAAAACCATCTACAAACAGGGTCTGGAGCGGGGAGAGGTAAAAGCGGCGGATCCTGACGAGGTTGCGATGATGATCGTGGGGGTGACGGACTATTGTTTTCACTTGGACTATCTTCACCCGGAAAGCGCGGATCCGGCGCGTTCGGAGCGTTTGCTGCGCCTCGCATTCCAGGGTCTTGTGGGAAAAAACAATGGGTAAAATGAAATTTTCAAGAAAGTTTCTGGGTTTCGGCCTCGCTGCGTTCCTGGTCGCGACCTCCCTGAGCGGATGCAGCCGCTCCGAGAGCAAGGCCCAGCCTGAGAACTCCCAGAACCAGCCTCGGGTGGTTCCGGTTTCCGTGGTTCCTGTGACCCCTTCGCCTATGAAAGACATCCTGCTCCTTCCCGGGGAGACGGAAGCCTGGCAGGACCTGGTCCTGGGGGCCGAAACCGGGGGCCGCGTGGAGTGGGTCGGACCGAAAGAAGGGGATTTCGTCAAACAAGGGAACCTCATTGCCAGGATCGACGTGGCGGCCCTCAAGGCGGGCCTGGACAGGGCTGAGGCGGCCTTGAGGCTGGCTGAAGAACTCTACGAGAGGCGGGTCAAGCTCTTTGAGAGGAACATCGTCCACCGGGAAGAACTGGACAAGGCCCTGGCGGAGCAGGCCCTTGCGAGGGCGAATGTCAACCAGGCCCGTGTGGAGTATGAGAGGGGGTTCATCAGGGCGCCCATCAACGGCGTGGTCAACCATCTCTTTGTGAAGGAAGGAGAGTTTGTGGACAGGGGCAAGCCCTTTTTGGAGATGGTCAATGTGGACAGGGTGATCGTGAACGTGAACGTGCCTGAGCTGGATGTTCGGTTCCTTCAGAAAGGGCAGAAGACCATGGTCAGGGTCGACGCCTTTCATGACCGTGAATTGGCGGGGACGATTGATTTCGTCGCATTCAAGGCGGATCCAGCCACCAAGACCTTCCTGACAAAAGTGCTGATCGAGAACCCCGGCCACGAGATCCGGCCGGGCATGATCGCCCGGGTCGCCTTTTTGCGGAAGCTCATTCCCGACGCCCTGTCCGCACCCCTTTTCGCCCTGATCGACAAAGGGGGAGAGCGGATCGTGTTCGTGGAAAAAGACGGCGTGGCGCTTGCCCGTACGGTTTCCATAGGGGTCATCGAGGGGGACCGGGTTCAAATCACGTCAGGCCTTGAGCCTGGCGACCGGCTAATCGTCACAGGCCAGAGAGAAGTGGAAGAAGGAATGAAGGTCCAGCCCCGATGATCGTCAACCGGATTGCCCTCAAACGCCAGGTTACGGTTCTGGCTCTTCTTTTTTTCATCGTCGTGGCAGGTCTATACTGCTACTTGACCCTGCCCAGGGAATCCTTCCCGGATATCACCATCCCTTATGTCTTCGTGACCACCGAGTATGAGGGCGTGTCGCCTGAAGACATGGAAAAGCTCATCACCATTCCCATCGAGAGAAAACTCAAAGGGGTCTCCGATGTGGAGGAGATCCGCTCTACCTCGGCAGAGGGAATTTCCACGGTGGCTGTCAAGTTCCTGCCGGGCATTGAAATCGACGACGCCCTCCAGAAGGTGAGGGACAAGGTGGATCAGGCCAAGCAGGATCTCCCGGCCGAACTTCCGGACGATCCCGTGATTCAGGAGGTCAATTTCTCGGACATCCCGGTCATCCGAGTCGTGCTTTCCGGCCCCTTTTCTCTGCGCCGCCTTCAGAACTTTGCCGAGGAGTTTGAAGACCGCATCGAGTCCATCCCTGGGGTGCTCGACGCCCGCATCACCGGGGGTCTTGAGCGGGAAATCCATGTGGAGTTCGATCTCGACCGGGTCGGCGCCTACAACGTGCCGTTTTCAAGCCTCATCAATGCCGTCACCAAGAGCAACGTCAACATGCCGGGGGGCAGCATGGACATCGGGGACGCAAAGTACCTCGTCAGGGTGCCTGAAGACTTCAAACACCCCTCCGAGATTTTTTCCATCGTGGCTTTTGTTCGCGACGGAAGGCCGGTTTACCTGAGGGACCTGGCTTTCATTCACGACAGTTTCAAGGACCCCTTGACGAGAAGCCGGCTCAACGGGGAAACGAGCGTGACACTGGCCGTCCAGAAGCGGAGCGGGGAGAACATCCTGCGCGTCACGGACGAGGTGAAGAAAGTAGTCGATGAGATGCGGCCCATCATGCCGCCGGCGCTCCGGATAGACCTCACGTCGGACATGTCCAACGATGTGCGCCTCATGGTCGCTGATCTTGAAAACAATATTCTTTCCGGCCTGATTCTGGTTCTGGTGGTGATCTTCCTTTTCATCGGCGGACAGTCGGCTGTTTTCGTAGCCCTGGCCATTCCCTATTCCATGTTCATCACCTTCATGCTGCTCACGGGAGCGGGAGAGACTCTGAACATGGTGGTTCTCTTCTCCCTCATTCTCGCGTTGGGCATGCTGGTGGACAATGCCATCGTCATCGTGGAAAATATTTACCGCCACATGCAGCAGGGAAAGTCGCGCCGGGAAGCGGCTGAAATCGGTACGGACCAGGTGGCCTGGCCCGTCATAACCTCCACCCTCACCACTCTGGGGGCGTTTGTTCCCATGCTCTTCTGGCCCGGCATCATGGGGGAGTTCATGGGCTTTCTTCCCAGGACCCTGATTATGGCCCTGACAGCCTCCCTTTTTGTCGCTCTGGTGATCAACCCGGTCCTGTCCGCTCGTTATCAGCGGGCCAAAACGCTTGTCCCGGAAAAGGCGAAACCGGTCAAGGAAACGTTCATCAAGAGGGTTTATCAGCGCCTTCTGGTATGGGCGATTCACCATCGCCTCATCGTTGTGGCCGTTTCATTGCTTCTGCTCGTTCTTTCCGTCGGTTCCTTTGCTTTGTTCGGCAAGGGAACAGAGTTCTTTCCTGAGACCGAGCCCCGGAGGGCCTATGTTCACATCAAAGCGCCCGAAGGAACCAACCTGGATGCTTCCGACCGTCTGGTCGCCCAGGTGGAGCGCATCGTCTCCGGCTACGATGATATTCGCTACGTCATTTCAAGCGTGGGCTCCGTGGGAGGAGACCCCTTTTCGCAGGGCGGCACTGGGACCCACATCAACCGCGTTGCCCTGGATTTCAAAGACTTTCACGACCGCTCCAGGCCCTCTTCCGAGATCATCAAGGAAATCCGAAGCAAAGTCCTCGCGAACGTCAAGGGCGCGGAAGTCCAGGTGGAAAAAGAACAGGAAGGCCCGCCCACCGGTCCGCCCGTGAGCATCGAGATCACGGGCCAGGACATCCTCTTGCTCGGCGATCTGGCCGCCAAAGTGCGAAGCAGGATTGCCGATGTTCCGGGTCTCGTGGATTTGAAGGACAACTTCGTCAAAGGCAAACCGGAAATTCAGGTGAGAATAGACAAGGAAAAGGCGGCTCTAATGAATCTGGACGCCTACACGATTGCCTACACCGTAAAAGCAGCCGTGAACGGGGTAAAAGTCGGAGTTTACCGGGAAGGGAAGGAAGAATACGACATTCTTGCCCGCCTGCCTGAAAAGGATCGGGGATCTCTGGAGAGTCTCAGGAGAATCACGATCTCCGGCCCACAGGGAGAACCCGTTCCTCTGACAAGCGTGGCCGAAGCGACTGTGGAGAGCGGGGTAGGCGCCATCATGCGGCTGGATCAGAAACGGGTGGTCACCGTCACGGGCGATGTGAGCGGGCGTCTGGCCAACGATGTCATTCGTGATATCGACAGCCGGCTCAGGCAGGATTTCGAGTGGCCCAGGGGCTATGCCTACCAGTTCACAGGGGAGCAGGAGGAGCAGGAGAAAGCCAAGGATTTCCTGTCAAAGGCATTTGTGGCGGCCATTTTCCTGATATTGCTCGTGCTCATGACACAGTTCAACTCCTTCACAACGCCCTTCATCATTATCGCATCCGTGGTTCTGTCCTTGATCGGGGTATTTTTGGGTCTTCTGGTCACCGGCACCGCTTTCGGCGTGATCATGACCGGAATCGGCGTCATCAGCCTGGCTGGAGTTGTAGTCAACAACGCGATCGTCCTGATCAGCTATTATCGTCAACTGATGGACGGCGGGATGCCGTCACAGGATGCCCTGATCAGAGCCGGCATGGTTCGGTTCCGCCCTGTCATGCTCACCGCCATCACGACGATTCTGGGTCTGCTGCCCATGGCCACGGGGATCAGCTTCGATTTTCGCAAACTGGTGTGGGATATCGGCGGCGAGTCGTCCCAGTGGTGGGGCCCCATGGCCGTGGCCGTGATCTTCGGGCTGGGCGTGGCCACCGTCCTGACCCTGGTAGTCGTCCCTGTGCTGTGTTCCCTTGAAAACAGCCTGAACAGACGATGGAAGAGTGTTGAATAATGGTTCTTTTCGGGTTATAAAAGCTCATCCCTCATCCATGGGCTCTGTTTCTGGAATAAAGCAATCTGCGGAAAGGGCCCGCCCATTCCACATGTTCACTCTGGAGGATCTTTCCGATGAAGAGCACCGACAAAGGCGTAACCTTTCTGGGCAAGGGAACCAGGTTTGAGGGTGAGTTGAGATTTGAAGGCGCCATCCGCATAGACGGCTACCTGAAAGGAAAAATAGAAGCTAAGGGAAACCTGATCGTTGGGGATGACGCTCTGATCGAGGCGGATATTCACGTGTCTTACGCCTCCATAAGCGGCGAGGTGCACGGGAATATTACCGCCGACCAGAGGGTGGACATCCGGGCGCCTGCCAAGGTTTTCGGGAACATACACGCTCCCGCGGTGGTGATCGGGGAAGGAGTCATCTTTGAAGGTCACACCAGGATGTACCGGGCCCTGGACAGAGCCGAAGGTCTTGTTGGCGCCGATGAATACCAGGGAGGCCCTCCACCCAATCTCACAGCCGTTTATGGGATTGTCGCAGACCTTGAAACGAGAAAACCCATCAAGAACGCGCGGGTGGTCTGCAAAGGGGATGGGAAATTCAAAACCGAGACCAATGCATCGGGCTACTTTGAATTGATTCATTTGAAGGAAGGCAAGTGGAAGCTGAGAGTGGACGCGGACGGGTACAGGAAAGAAAAATCCGAGGTGCTCATTACGGGGGAGGGCACTTACGAGAAACGCTTTGAGCTCAAGGCGAAATAAGCCTTCAAGCCTATACCACCTGATCTTCCAGCTTCATGAACTCACCCTCTTTGGAGAGGGTGTACTGCTTTCCCAGTACCTCAAATCGTTCGGCATAGACAAAATCCGTCCCTGTTTCAGCCGCCTGGGAGATTCTCTCCAGGATAGCCGAAACGATGGATCCGATCAGTTGAAAATCTTTCTCGACCAGGTACACGGGGATCAGGATTTCTTTAAGGCCGAGGAAGGCCCGGATGCCCGACGTGCAAAAGGCGCTCTCTGATCGAAGGTATTTGATCGAGATGACCTGAGAGGGATTGGCCGTGTTGGTGATGGTCGCGATAATCCGGTCCTGGGAATCGCTTTCGATCATAGAGACTCCTGTTTTTTCCAAAGTTTAAGAATACATCGGCTGGCGGTCCTCCGTCAAGAAAGGAGATGCGATGTGAGTGACGAAGACGTTCGGAAAAGAACCCAGGAGACGGCAAGAACGCTTTTCGGAAAGGGCGTAAGGATGGATCCCCCCTATCTGACGTGGAAAGCCTTCGACAGAGACCTTGCAAATGATTTTTCCATGTTCATCACAGGGAACCTCTACTCCAGGACCGTCTTGACCTTGCCGGAGCGGCAGATGGTTGCCTGCGCAATGCTGGCCGCCCTTCGTGCAGGAGACGAACTAAAGCTCCATGTGAACGCGGCCCTCAATGTGGGGTGCGACCCCGGCAAATTGGCGGAGATCTTCTTCCAGTTGGCCACCTATGCCGGCATGCCCGCCGTCAACGAGGCCCTGCAGGTTTACCGCGAGGTGCTCGAAGAGAGGGGGGAATGGCCCATTAAGCGATGAAAATCGACTGGTGGCTCACAGGCCTTTGTTCCGCTCGCGCATTCAGCCAAATCGTCACCATGACCTATGCGGCTGCCCTGCCCGTTCTGCAAAAGGAATGGAACATGTCTGCGGCCCAGGCAGGGGCTATCTCCAGCGGGTTTCAGATAGGCTACGGCATCTCCCTCCTTTTTGTCTCCACCCTGGCCGACAGGTTCGGTGCAAAGCGATTGTATCTCGGGTCCATGATCTCCGGCGCCCTCTTCACGGCTGCATTCGCCTTCTTTGCCAGAAGTTCCCTTTCAGCTCTCATTCTTTACACCCTGGTCGCTCTCTTTATCGGCGGCAGTTACACGACGGGGTTGATGATTCTCTCCGACCAGTACCCGGCCCACCGCAGGGGGATGGCGACGGGGTTCTACATCGCGAGCTCTTCTCTGGGGTACATGATCTCTCTGCTGCTGAGCGGTTTTGCTCTCCCCATCGGAGGATACAGGCTTTCATTTCTCGTGACCTCCCTTGCAACGATCCTGGGAGCCGTCTTTTCCTGGGTGACCCTCCTCCGGACCCGTTCCCCGGCAACCGCTCGTCAAGGTCAGGAGAGCTTCAAGAAGGAAGTCCTGTCGAACAAACCGGCGATGCTGCTCATCGCTGCGTACACATTTCACTGTTGGGAACTGCTCGGCATGTGGGCCTGGGCGCCGGCATTTCTCACCGCCTGTCTGGTCCGGCAGGGCGCGCCGCACCTTCATGCGGCAGGTCTTGGGGCCTATTTTGTGGCTGTTTTTCACATGGCGGGAATTGTGGCTTCCTTTTCCATGGGATCCTTGTCGGATCGCCTGGGGCGGGCAAAGGTCATCACGGTCCTGGCGGCTTTGAGCGTGCTCTGTTCCTTTGCCTTCGGCTGGTCCATCGGATGGCCTTTCTGGGCGATTATGGCTCTCGGGCTTTTTTATGCCTTCACGACCATCGGAGACTCTCCAGTGCTCTCCGCCGCACTCACGGAAGTGGTCAGCCCTTCGTACCTGGGGTCTGCTTTCGGGATTCGATCCATGCTGGGATTCGGTGCAGGCGCTCTCTCACCCGTCGTGTTCGGAGCCGTCCTGGACCTGACGAACCCCGGTCAGCAAGCGTACACCACATGGGGTTGGGCTTTTGTTTCCCTCGGCATTCCAGGCTTGGGAGCCGTCTGGGCGGCCCGTCGCCTTCGTCCGTTCTCCCGCCCCGGGCGCCGCCTTTAGCCATCCATTCTCAGTGTCTCATTGTCGTTGTTCTTGTAATGGGCCATTCCCATGTGGTAATTGATTTCCGGGTTGTTCGCTGCAGGACCGAATCCATGGGACGTCAGGCACAAAGATGTGGACAGGACGGTGCATCTGGGGTATAATTTTATTTTACGTTCCATTCAGGAAGAGAGGGCCTGCTCATGGCTAAAGAACATGAAACCAGCACGGTCATTGATACGGAGTTCGATGTCATCGACGAGCTGAAGGGCGCTCTCGATGAAATTGAGAAAGCCCCCAAAGACCGGGAACCTCTTCTCGAGCAAATCGCTTACATGCGTTTTTTGATCAAGGAACTGGACGACGGCCTCTCCGGCCAGTATGAAGCCCTTCGTCGCAGACGTTTCATCACAAAGAAAAGCGACTGAACCCGATCTCGAGGTGAATCCTTCCCTCCCCTCCTTCCTTCTTCATTTTGTGCATTCCGCCGCCGGGAAACGGCAATATCCTGCCCATAAAACTGCAATGTTTCCTCATACCTTTGATTAATGTGAAGGGGCAGGGGACCAGTAGTGAGGATGGAGGCGGCACCCGGATTCGAACCGGGGAATAACGGTTTTGCAGACCGCTGCCTTAGCCACTTGGCTATGCCGCCGCGAATCAGTATGCACTAGGAAGTACGCAGTAAAAACGCGCAACCCCGAAGGGGCGTTTTGTGAAATCTGCACCGGCAGATTTCATTATTTCATTGTTCCAATAGTCCTTTTCATCTTTTGGAGCGGGAAACGGGACTCGAACCCGCGACAACCACGTTGGCAACGTGGGGCTCTACCAACTGAGCTATTCCCGCTCATTCAAGGCCCATTCTAGTGGATGAAAAGGCTTTGTCAATAAAAAATCAGGATTCTTTTCGAGGGAAAAAGACCCCGTAAAAGGCGCGAAAATAGGCCCACCCGGACAGCAGGGTGAGGATCAATGCGAACCAAAGAAGGACCATCCCCACAGCGCTAAATGGAATACCCAGGTATGGATAGTGCAGGCACAGAGCAATCGTAGCCATAGCCTGAAAGAAGGTCTTGTATTTTCCCAGCTTGCTCGCCTGAATTACGATTCCTTCCGTGACCGCTGCACTGCGCAGGCCCGTAACGGCGATCTCCCGGGCTATAATAATCACAACCATCCAGGCGGGGGTACGGTCCAGGGGAATCAGCATGATCAAGGTCATGCAAACGAGAATCTTATCCGCCAAGGGGTCCAGGAATTTTCCGAGAGCAGTCACCGTGCCATGCTTCCGCGCAAGATATCCGTCCAGGAAATCCGTGATAAAGGCAAGGCTAAAAAACAGGGCTGCCAGGAAGCTCCCTAATCTGCCGGGAAACAAGAGACAGATCAGGATGACCGGAATCGCAAAAAGCCTCAACAGGCTGAGTGCGTTCGGGAGATTGAGCGCAGCCCCTTGGTTTTTGGTCATCTGCATGGTTTTCGAGTGTTTTGTGAATGCATGAAGAGTCGATGCCTGACTGCCGGGTACCTTACCCGATTGGGGGGGCGCCTGACAAGAAATTGTTGCACGCCGGGTGCTGTTTCAAGGGAACGGGAGGGCGAGCTTTCTATTTTATTCTGAAGCTACTGCCCGGCAGACCCATATTGAATGTAATACATCAGAACCCTTTCTACAAAGCTACTCGTCTCGACAAAAGGGGGAATACCACGGTATTCTTCCACCCTCTCCGGGCCGGCGTTATAAGCCGCAAGAGCAAGCTGCATG
>JAWOJI010000001.1:0-18325 GCA_046481735.1 Desulfatiglandales bacterium
GCTACGCGGTTTACCGGGCGGAATCGTCGGTTGGACCGTTTGTCTACCAGAACATCAGCAAAGTGACCAGCTATCTGGACACCGGTTTACTGACCGGCAAGCTTTACTACTACAAGGTGCGGTCCTACACGCTGGTTGACGACCGGAAGATCTTCGGCGGGACATCCGGCTACAAGTATGCGCTGCCGGTCCCAGCCGTGCATGACCATGGCCTCCGCCTTCGTCTTTTCTTCAAGGGAGGCAAGCTGCAGGGTGTAGTTTCCCTTTCCTGTGGACGGTGCAGCCGGCGGCACTCCACGGTCGAGCTTCGGCGCCTCCTCTCTACCTTGCTGATTTTTCTTAGGGGGGTCTCCGGCTGTTTGGTTCAGGGTCTGCCGAGCAGTTCCCTCTTTGGGAGCCGGGCGATCGGGTTCTCTCTTTTTCGCCTCGCCTTCCTTGCTCTCCAGCTTCTCATAAAAGGCGAGGGTCTCATCGATAGGCTCTTTCGTTTGCAACGTCTGCTCGCCCCGCTTGCTTCTTCCCGTCATCTCCTGAAGCTTGGCAACCTGCGTTTTCAGGTCCGTGAATGCACTGTCTGCGCCGGGCAGAAACCCCCTGCCCACAAGGACCCCGAGAACAAATATCCAGGCCATGAAAAACAGGGCGCAACAACCCCACAGCAGCAAGGACCAAGAGCCCATCTCAATCTGGTATCTCTTTCCGGTCTCATTTTTTGGATTCACATTTCTCTTGGCCATTTCTCCCCTTGCGTCACATCCTTTCGGGCGCATGAATTCCCAAGAGATCAAGCCCGTTGGCAAGAAGCTGCTTCACCCCTTGGGCAAGGCAGAGCCTGGCTTGGGCCACTCTTTTTTCCAGTCCCACGATGCGTTTCTCCGGGTCTTTCGTCCCCAGATTGAAATACCTGTGAAACAGGCCGGCCAGCTCCGTGAGGTAGTAGGTCAAACGGTGAGGCTCCATTGCCTTGGAAATATCCTCGAGCAAGCTTGGAAACTCGCTCATGAAACGGATGAGGGCCAATTCTTCTTCCAGAACAATCGCTTCCAGAACTTCATCCGGATCCTGCGGCAGACGCAGCCCCTCGGATTCGGCTTTTCTGAAAACGCTGCATATCCTCGCATGAGCGTATTGCACATAGTACACCGGGTTGTCGCTGTCCTGTCTCTTCACGAGGTCCACGTCAAAATCCAGAGGAGAATCATGATTCTTGGTAAGGAATACGAAGCGCACCGCATCCACGCCAACCTCTTGCACGAGCTCCTTGAGCGTGACATAAAGACCGGCTCGTTTGGACATTTTAATCTCTTCCCCTCCCTGGAAGAGCCTCACAAGCTGAATGAGAAGGACCCCCAGCCAATGCTCATCAATGCCGTTGGATTTCAGGGCCGCCTTCATCCGCTCAATGTACCCATGGTGATCCGCCCCCCAAATGTTGACGGCTTTGGAAAAGCCTCTTTTCCACTTCTCCAGGTGGTAGGCGATATCCGAGGCAAAGTAGGTGTACTGGCCGTCGCTCTTTCTGATGACCCGATCCTTGTCGTCGCCGTAGTGAGAGGTTCTGATCCATGTCGCGCCGTCCTTTTCGTAGATCTGCCCCTCCGCCCTCAGAGAATCCAGGGTTTTCTCGATCAGGCCGGATGCATGCAGATCACTCTCGCTGGACCACACGTCGAAATTGACTCGGAAGCCTTCCATGTCCAGCTTGATTTCATCAAGCATTTTCTCTTTTCCCAGCATCGCGCAACGTTGAACCGCTTCGTCGGGATCCATGTTTCCCAAGGGGATCTGCCCTGCAATCTGCCTTGCCAGGTCGGCGACGTAATCGCCATGGTACCCGTTTTCCGGGAAAGAGTAATTCGGGTCCGACATTTGTCGCCACCGGCTGTAGATGGACTCCCCCAGCAGACGCACCTGAACGCCTGCGTCGTTGATATAGAACTCCCGGACGACCTCGTGACCCGTAAAGGAGAGGATCCTGCACAGGGTGTCTCCCAGGGCCGCCCCTCTGCCGTGCCCGAGATGGAGGGGCCCGGTGGGGTTGGCGCTGACAAATTCTAGGAGAACCCGTCGGCCTTCGCCCATGCGGCTCTTGCCGTAATTTCCGCCCTCTGAAATGATACGGGCCAACAGTTTGCGCCACTCCTTTGAGCGAATCGTGAAGTTAATGAAACCCGGTCCGGCGACTTCCACTCTGTCGAAAATCTCTTCCCTTTCCCGGAGATTGTCAATGAGGGTTGATGCCAGATCCGTTGGTCTGCGTTTCTGGGATGAGGCGAGGAGCAGGGCCACATTCGTGGCGTAGTGGCCGTGATGGGTGTTTCCGGGAACCTCGATTACATAATCCGGCACAGGAATTCGTTTGAATTGTCCTGATTCGAAACACCTCTCTAGGGCATGATTCAGCATGGCCTGGAGCATCTTTTTCATTGGCCGTAGCTCCTTGTGTTTTTCCGGCCGATGGAACAGAAGACTTCATAAGAGATGGTACCCGCCCATCGGGCCACGTCGTCGCCGGGAACACACGAGCCTCCCTGGCATCCGAGGAGCACGGCTTCATCCCCGGGCTGAACACCCTCTATTGCACTCACGTCGGCCATAGTCAAATTCATGCAAACTCTGCCCGTGATGGATGCCTTTGTCCCTCGTATCAGGACTTGCCCCCGGTTGGAGAGCCCCCTGGGCAACCCGTCGCCATAGCCCGTGGAAAGGACGGCAATCCTCTGATTCCCTTTGGTATGATAGGTTCGGCTGTAGCTCACAGGAGATCCGTCGGGCATATCCCGGATTTGGAGCACCGCGGCTTTGAAGGTCATGACCGGCCTCAGCGTGACATCCGATTGAAACTCCGGCGAAGGGAGGCCCCCGTAAAGCATAATCCCCGGTCTCACCATATCGAACTGGGAATCGGGATGCGAAAGCACTCCTGCACTGTTGGCCAGGCTGTTGAGAGAGGTTGTGAAACCCATAGCCGTCGCTGTTTCAATCGCTTTCCGGAAGTTTCGGATTTGGGAATCGGTAAAGGACCGGTCCGGATCGTCAGCCGACGATAGGTGAGAAATCAGCCCGCCCAGGTCGAGCGATCTACAAGAGGAGATTTTTTCCAGAAAAGGCTGCACCTGTGCAAGGGGAATCCCGAGCCGGCCCATGCCGGTGTCCACCTTGACATGGACCTTCGCCCTTTTCCCCATCCTGGCGCATTCTTCCGAGATCATCTCGGCTGCTGCTGGGTCGAATAGAACCGGCGTCAATTCCAGGTGAATGACCGCCCTGGCTTCATCCCTTGTCCGAATTCCCGATAGGATGAAAACCGGCAGGGTGAGACCGCTCTGTCTCACTTCCATGGCTTCGTGGAGATGGGCAACCCCAAGAGAGTCCACACCCATGCCCACAAGGGCTTTCGATACGGGAACCAGACCATGCCCGTAAGCGTCCGCCTTCACCACCCCCATTATTTTGACGTCAGGTCTGAGGCGGCTTTTGACCTGTTTCAGGTTATGCTCAAGTGCAGTCCAATCAATGACCACACGGTTACGCGAATGCTCCATTTCCGGGGGTTCCCCTTTGTGCGCCCTGCGGGGCCGCAACGTCCCGCTCTTTCACGCTTTTACAAGGAAGAAACAACTTGAATCCTCGTCAACAGCACAATTTGTCAAAATAGCTGATGTGGGATGACAGATCAAGCCTTATTAGGCGACCACGATCGACGATCGAGACATCCTCTTTCTTTCTCGATGAAATCGATTGACTTCCAAGGCTCGATGGCTATAAATTATCTTTTTATTGTTTCCAAGATGTTCGACATTGAAGATTATGACTACAACCTGCCCGAGGAACTGATCGCCCAAGTCCCTTCACCGGACCGGGATGCCTCTCGTCTCATGGTTGTGGAGCGTTCCCGTCGGTCTCTGGCGGATCGCCGCTTTTCTGATCTTCCCGAGCTGCTTCGGCCGGGGGACCTCGTCGTGGTGAACAACACCAGGGTGATGCCCGCAAAACTCATCGGCCGGAAAGAAAGCGGAGGGAGGGTTGAGCTTCTTGTACTGGAGCCCAAAGAGATTCCCGCTGCCGGAGCGACAATTCGCTGGTGTCTTCTTCGCTCCTCTAAGCGACCCAAGAAGGGAAGCCGACTGTTCTTTGAAAACCAATTGACAGGGGTTGTGGAAGCCCTGGGAAGCGACGGTATGGTTCAGGTCCTGTTTGACGGTCCTCAATCCTTGGAGGCCGTAATGAATGCGAGCGGGCTCATGCCTCTGCCGCACTACATCAAGCGGGAAGAGGCCGATATCCGGGCAATCATTGACCGGGAGAGATACCAGACCGTTTACTCGACAAGAAATGGGGCCGTCGCTGCTCCCACAGCAGGGCTTCATTTTACGAAACCCTTGATGGAAAGACTTCGCAAAGCAGGGGTCCAAATGGTTGACCTGACCCTTCACGTCGGTCATGGAACGTTTCGCCCTGTCAGGGCAAGAGACATTCGAGACCACGTGCTGGGAGAGGAAGTTTACATCGTCGATGAAGAAACGGCCTCAGCCGTGAACCTAGCGAAAAAGGAAGGGCGGCGGGTGATCGCTGTGGGAACAACGGTGGTCCGAGTTCTTGAGACGGTTGCCGACGCCCGGGGCGAGGTGGCTGCCGGCAGAGGGAGAACGAATCTTCTCATCACGCCCGGATTTTCTTTCCGCGTGGTGGACGCCATGATCACCAATCTTCACTTGCCGAGATCTTCCCTCCTGTTTCTCGTCTGTGCCTTTGCCGGGAAGGAAATCATCTGGCAGGCTTATGGCAGGGCCGTTGAAAAGGGATATCATTTTTACAGCTACGGGGATGCCATGCTGATCGGGTGAGGAAGGAGCCGTCACGCTTTGAAATTCCAGATTCTTCACCGGTGCCCTTCCGGAAGCGCCAGATGCGGCTCGGTCACCACGACCCACGGAGGTTTTGAAACCCCCGTGTTCATGCCGGTCGGCACTCGAGGCACAGTCAAGGCCCTGTCGCCGGAGGATTTGCAGGAGGTAGGGGTAGAAATCCTTCTTTCCAACACCTACCACCTTTACTTGCGGCCGGGACATGAGATCATCGGGAAATTGGGGGGACTCCATCGTTTCATGGCTTGGAACGGCCCCATATTGACCGATAGCGGCGGATTTCAGATTTACAGCCTTGCCAAGCTGAGGACCATTTCGGAGGAAGGCGTATGGTTCCGGTCCCATTTGGACGGCTCCATGCACTTCATAGGCCCGAGGGAAGCTGTCTCGATCCAGCAGGATCTCGGTGCGGACATCATCATGGCATTCGATGAGTGCGCTCCGTTTCCGGCAGGGTATGATTATGTGGCCAACTCGGTGCGGCTGACAGGCCGATGGGCCAGGGAATGCCTGGAGGCGAGACACGGGAACGCCCAGGCCCTCTTCGGCATCGTTCAAGGGGGGATGTTCCCCGACTTGAGGGAGACAAGCGCAAGGGAGCTGGTGCCCATGGGATTCGATGGATTTGCCATTGGTGGGTTGTCGGTTGGAGAAGACAGGGTCACCCGCCGGCGCGTGGTCGCACAAACCGTCCCTTTGCTCCCGGCTGACAAGCCGGTCTATCTCATGGGCGTCGGAAAGCCGGAAGATATCCTGGACGCAGTGGCCTTGGGCGTGGACATGTTCGATTGCGTCCTGCCCACCCGGAATGCCCGGAACGGGACCCTTTTTACCAAGAGGGGCGCCTTGGTGATAAAGAACGCCCGCCATGCAGGCGACGAAAGGCCCGTGGAAACAGATTGCAGATGCTACACCTGTACCCGTTTTTCAAGGGCCTACTTGAGGCATCTTTTCATGGCAGGGGAACTGCTGGCTTACCGGCTGAACACGATCCACAATGTCCACTACTACATGACCTTCATGGAGGAAATACGTGAGGCCATCAGGAAAGGGCGTTTTGCGGAATACAGAGAGGCTTATGAACGCGACTGCAGCATTAACCAAATAAACGACGGGGAGGTTCAAGAATGGAATCAATAGCGTATGCGATGGGAACCGGAGGCGCAGGAGGAGCTGGCGGAGGAGGAGGTTTCGGCGCCTTTCTACCTCTCATTCTCATGTTTGCCATTTTTTATTTTCTGCTCATCCGGCCGCAGCAAAAAAAATCCAAGCAGCACAAAGAGATGCTAGCGTCAGTCAGGAAAGGCGATAAAATTGTTAGCTCCGGAGGGCTCCACGGCGTCATCACCGGGATCGCGGACGACGTGGTGACCATGGAAATCGCACCGAAAATAAGGGTGAAAATCTCCCGAGGCTCCATTGCAGGGATACTCAGGAGAGATGAAGTCCCTCAGCAAGAGTGAGAATAGGGGCAAAGGAGTAGACCACCGTGAAGCGATTAAAATGGCGCCTGGCTATACTGGGTGTGCTTTTGTTCTTTGCTTTTTTCTATCTGTTCCCGACCTTGAGCAGGGATCTGCCTGCCTGGTGGCCGAATTTCCTGCCCCAGGACAAAATCCACCTCGGGCTTGACCTTCAGGGCGGGGTCCACCTCATCCTGGAAGTGGAGGTCAACAAGGCCATTGAAAGCCACCTCGAACGCATGGTGGAGGACCTGAGGCAAGATCTTAGAAAAAACAGAATCCGGTATGCGGACATCCAGCGAATGGGCACCCAGGGTGTGGAACTCACCTTCATAAGGGGAGAAGATCGCAAGGAAATTGAAAATCTGGTTGGGATCAACTATCCGGATTATCAAATGGAACCCGGGAAAAGAGGCGAGGATTCCATCCTTCTGATTTTGAATCCAAGAGCCAAAGAACACCTCATGAGAATGGCGGCAGATCAAGCTCTGGAAACCATTCGAAACCGGGTGGATCAGTTCGGTGTGAGCGAACCGGACATCCGCCCCCAGCAGCTCCACCGGATCCAGATTCAACTGCCCGGGATCAAGGATCCGAAAAGAGCTATCGAGCTCATTGGTAAAACGGCGCTTCTTGAGTTCAAACTCGTGGATGAGGAAAACAGCATTGAGGAAGCTCTCAGAGGGAACATTCCCCCCGGCAGTGAAATCCTCTACCAGAGCACGTATGATTCCGTGTCGGGCAGGAGGACGAACGTGCCCTATCTGCTCAAAAGGAGAGCGGTCCTCACAGGGGATTCCCTCACCGACGCCAGGGTGCAGATTGATACCCAATACGGAGACCCCTACGTTTCCATTTCTTTTGATGCCCGGGGCGCCCGGGTTTTTGAAAGGATTACCGGGGAAAACGTGGGAAAGCGCTTGGCCATCGTGCTCGATAATAATGTTTACTCCGCCCCTGTGATCAGGGACAGGATTGCCGGGGGAAAAGCTCAGATCACAGGCCACTTCACCATGAACGAGGCCAAAGACCTCGCCATTGTGCTTAGAGCCGGAGCGCTTCCTGCGCCGGTGATCATTCTCGAAGAGAGAACCGTGGGGCCCTCCCTGGGGAAGGATTCCATCAGAAAGGGGTTTCTCTCCATGGTTGTGGGCGGCCTCATCGTCATCGTCTTTGTCGCTTTGTATTACAAACTCTCAGGAGTGATCGCCAGCCTCGCCCTCTTGCTCAACATTCCCCTGATGATGGCCGGACTGGCCTTCTTCGGCGCCACCCTCACGTTGCCCGGCATAGCGGGGATCATTCTCACCATCGGCATGGCCGTAGATGCCAACGTGCTGATCTTTGAACGGGTCAGAGAAGAGCTTCGGCTTGGCAAACCTGTGCGGGGCGCCATTGAAACGGGGTACAGCCGGGCCATGGTTACCATTCTTGACGCCAATGTGACGACCTTTATTGCGGCCTTGGTGCTGTTTCAATTCGGAACCGGCCCGATCAAAGGCTTTGCCGTCACCTTGAGCATCGGATTGCTCGCGAGCTTTTACACGGCCGTGTTTTTTACAAGAATAATCTTCGATTACCTTTACCTCCAGAAGAAATTGAAAAGGATCAGCATCTGAGCCGCCCCATTTCCATAGAGAGAGTGTCGGCGCCCACCGAATCGGTGCTGGAAGGGACGCGGGATCCCCTACTTTGAGGGTTCATTATGGAACTGATAAAACCTGGAATAAACATTGATTTCATCGGCAAGCGTAATATCGCCTTTGTTGTTTCCGCACTTTTCATTCTGGCCACCCTTGTGCTTCTCGTTTGGCGGGGCGGTCCGAACTACGGCGTTGATTTCACTGGAGGCGTAGTGATCCAGGTGAAACTGGAAAAGGAGCACAGCCTCTCCGAGATCAGAACGGCCCTCGAGCCCATCCGGCTCTCAGACAGCATTATCCAGGAGTTTGGGGAAAAGGATGCCCACGAGTACATGATCAGGGTGACGAACCCCGAGGTCCAGGCGGCCGGCCTGGGCGGTGAAGTCAGTGAAGCCCTGGCCGCGAAATTCGGAGAGGACGTGGACATCCGGCAAGTGGAAATGGTGGGGCCCCAGGTGGGTCAAGACTTGAGGCAAAAGGCGCTCATGGCGATCTTCTTTTCCATTTTGCTGATCGCCGTTTACATTTCGGGACGTTTCGAAATGAAGTGGCTCATGAGCATCGTCATGGCCTTGGCGCTCGCCTCGGCCGTCTACGTTGCATCCCTCTTCGGCGCCGGAGTGACCCTTCTCATCCTGATCGCGCTGGTTGTCATGGTAGGGTTTTGCTGGTTCTTGAATTTGAAGTATGCCATGGGCGCCATTGTGGCCCTAATTCACGATGTGATCATCACGGTGGGCGCCTTCGCCTTGCTGAACAAGGAAATATCCCTTCCTATCGTGGCAGCCCTATTGACCATTGCCGGGTATTCTCTCAATGACACCATCGTGGTCTTTGACCGGATCAGGGAGAACATCAGCCGCTTCCGCAAAAAAAGCCTTGAAGAAATTCTTAATGCCAGCATCAATCAGACCTTGAGCAGGACAATCCTGACCGGCGTGACAACACTCATCGTCCTGCTGGCCCTTTTTTTTCTCGGGGGAACCGTGATTCACGATTTTGCCTTTGCCCTTATCGTGGGAATCGTTGTGGGGACCTATTCCTCCATTTATGTGGCAAGCCCCGTTCTGTTGCTCTGGGAGGCCCGCTCCTCCCAGGCAGGTCAAGGGAAAAAGAACCCCCATTAGCGCAGGGAAAGGGGATTGGGCAAGAGAAACAGAAAAAAACCCGGTCGACGGAAGACCGCTTTTTGGGTCGCCGCAGCCCTTTTCCTCGGGATGTCTGCAGCGGCGTGGTGGGTCTGGTCCGAGTTCCACAAGGTCTCTCCGCGGTTGAATTTTGTCCTTATCAAGAAAAACGGGGATCATGTAAAGCTGCTCCACGGTGAAGCACTTCGTCTCCATCCGGAGGACCTGCTGAGGATTGCCAAAATCTCCACAAGCATCCCCTTTAACATGGGTGTCCGGCTGACGGCAACGGGCCTCGACATCGAAGCCCTCATCCATGAAGATCTCCCTGTAGCTTCTCTCATCCCACCGGAAGAGAGGTACCGCTCCAACACCTACCGGGCATTTGTAAAACAAAACAACCAGGAGTTGGGTTACGTGGACCTGGTCGTGGAGCCCTTTGTGGAAGACTGGCTTGACAGAGCGGCAAGGGCCATTGATCCGGCTCTGCGTCTTTCGATCTTGGAAGAAGCCGCGGACTTCGCCCCTGAGGACGAGCAGGTCCGAGAGAGGCTTCTTCAGGAATACAAGACCCAGAAGAAATGGGCAAAAGCGGCATCCCTTCTAGAGGATTCCCTTCGTCGGAAAGGGGATGGGGGGCGCTTGATCGAACTTCTCGCTGTTTACGAGTCGGCTGCCGACTCCCAGGGTGTCATTTCCGCGCTCCAAAGAATCATCAAGGAGAACCCCAAAGACGCCGGTTTTCGTCTGCGCCTGGCAGAACTCTTTGAAAAGGCTGGGAAGCCCCGGGACGCCATCAGGGAGTATGAGGCATCTCTGGACCTTGTTCAGGAGAAACTGCCTCTTTACAAGGTTCTCGGCTACCTTCACACGCAGACCAATGAACCTCGGAAGGCTATCGATGCCTATCTCAAGGCTCTTGAACTGGACGCCAAAGACGTGAACCTATACTACAACCTGGCAACGCTCCACCAAGGAATAGGAGAGGAGGAGAAGTCAGCGCAGTATCTGCTGGAGGCCGTCGGCCTCAAACCGGATGACCTGAAGAACCGCATAGACCTGGCGAAGGCGCTTCTTGGGAAAGGCAGGACGGTGGAAGCGGAGAGACTCCTGAAAGAAGTCCTCGACAAAGACCCCGAATCCGTCGAAGCCCTGCTGCTCACGGTTTCCCTCTTCGACAAGCAGGGAGACAAAAAGAGGCTTGCAGAAGCCTACGAGAAGCTGCTCACTCTCGATCCGGGCAATGAGACGATTGTCTACAATCTGGGAGTCATCGAGTATGAATCCGAGAGTTGGGAAAAGAGCATCTCCCACTTCGAAAGATACCTAAAGGCCAAGCCGGGCGATAAGGATGCTCTCGGGTTTCTCTTTGACCTTTACCAGAAGACCAAGCAGGATGATCAAGCCTTTGCCACGGCAAAAACCCTGATCGCCATGAAGCCCGACGATCCTTACCCCTACCCATTTCTTTTTGAATATGCCCATAGCCGTGGAGAGTATCAGGGAGTCCTCCCTCTTTTGGAACAGGGTGTAAAGGCTCGCCCCGGCGACATGGAGCTTCGCCGGTTTCTCCTCCTCGCCTTTTTGGAAACAGGAAAGGAGGAGGAAGCCTTGCAACAGCTCGGCAGTATGGCCAAGGAAAAACCCAAAGACGTGGATCTCCTCCTCCAGCTTGCCTTGCTTCAGGAAAAACAGGGCAAATCCGAGTCCGCACTCGAGACCTATGAGAAAATCCTCGCCCTCTCGCCGAACCACAAAGAAGCCCGGCAAAGGCGTCTTTCCATCCTCTTGCAGCAGGCCAGGTCCGAGGAACGGCAGGGAAGAGCCAGGGAAGCCTTGGGGCTTTACCGGAAAATCCTGGACAGCGAGCCGGGCCATGAGGAAGCAGCGGAGGCTTTTCTGAGGCTCAGGATACGGGTGTTGCAATAGATGAAGCCCCACGTTCATGTCACCGCCGGCCTTATCTGGCGTGAAGGAAAAGTCCTGATCACCAGGCGCCCCCAAGGAAGTCACTTGGCGGGTTACTGGGAGTTCCCAGGTGGAAAGCAGGAAGAGGGCGAAACATTAATGGAGTGCCTTGAACGAGAAATCATGGAGGAGTTGGCCGTCAAAGTGAAGGTGACCGAGCATCTCCTGCAGATTGATCATGAGTACACGGAAAAGTCCATCTCGCTTCACCTGTTCCAGTGCTCCGATCCAGCCGGGGAGCCTCAAGCCATAGGATGCGATGACATGAAGTGGGTTGATCCAGGAGACCTGGATCTTTACAAACTTCCTCCACCCGACATTCGAATCATCCCCTTTCTGAAGAACCTTGCAGGGGGATCATGAGAACCGCAAACTTGACTTGTGAGGGCCGAAAGAGGATAAAGGAACCGACACGATGAGTCCGGAAGCCATGAACGCAAGAATAAAATCCGTTTTTGTCCTGGGCCTTGGCAAGGTCGGTTCCCTGGTTGCCAGGCTGCTTCACGAAAGCGGCTTTGACGTGACCGGCGCCGATCTCCTTGACCAGGAGGCTACGCCTTTTCCAACGGTCAGGCTGGATTCCGGCAAACCGGATGAGTTGGCGGTAAGAATGAAAGGCTACGATGCCGCTGTCTCCTGCCTTCCCTACACGTTCAACATCGCCGTAGCCTCCCGCGCCTGCGAGTCGGGCATCCACTATTTCGATCTCACCGAGGACGTGCGCACGACAAAAGCGATCATGCAGATGAGCAGCGCCGCCAAAGCGGTCATGGCCCCCCAATGTGGTCTTGCCCCCGGCTTCATTGCCATTGTCGGCGCCTATCTGGCGAAAAAATTTGACAGGATCCGCAGCATCAGGCTGCGCGTCGGGGCTCTGCCCCAGCATCCCACCGGGTTGCTCGGTTATGCGTTTAACTGGTCTCCAGAAGGGGTTGTGAACGAGTATCTAAACGACTGCGAAGTGATCGAGGACGGCCAAAAAAAATGGGTGTCTCCCCTAGAGTGGCTGGAAACCATCGTGATTCACGGAGTCCAGCTGGAAGCTTTCACCACGTCCGGAGGATTGGGCACGATGTGCGAGACCTACGGAGGAAGGGTTGAAAACCTGGACTACAAGACCATCCGATACCCCGGCCACGCAAAGCTCATGAATTTCTTTTTTCACGAACTCCTGATGCGCCAAGACCGGAAAAAAGCCGGCGAAATCCTGGTCAACGCCAAGCCGCCGGTGATGGAAGACATGGTTTACGTTCATGCCTCTGCAGAGGGGTGGAAAGGGGAGGCGCTGTCCCGGGAGGAATTCGTTCGAGCCTATTACCCTGTGGAAATTGCGGGTCAAATGTGGCGGGCTATTTCCTGGACAACCGCCGCTTCCGCCTGTGCCGTGGTGGAGATGGTAAGCGACGGGTCCTTGAGCGGGAAAGGTTTTCTGAAACAGGAGGATATACCGCTCTCTGAGTTCTTGCAAACGATCAACGGTCGCCTGTACGCAGGCAAACCCCACGGGGGAAACAATCAGCTGAAAGGAACTTCGGGTCAGTGTATGCGGGGTTCGGGTATGAGTAGAATCCACGATCCGTTTTAAACCCTAAGCGCCCTTTGTCCACCTACTGCTTCAGAAAGTCGGCGTTGGCCTGGGCCTGGGCATTCTCTGTTTTCTTTGCCCTGTAATCGGTAATGGTCCAGACGGTGGACAGACCCACCTGATCCATGATCCCAAAGGGACCCATGGACATCTTCAATTTTCATGGATCTGTCCTTTCAGGAACATCCATCTGCTCCATAATCCTGTGCGCCTGCTTTTCCAGGAGGTGGATGGCAACGATGAGTTCCTTGAAGCGCCGGTCCGTGGTCTGGCCGTGGTAGAAGCGGTAGTAGATTTGCTGGGCGATCACGGCAAGACGGAAGAACCCGAAACACAGGTAGAAATCGAAATCGTGAATGGGCGTTCCTGTCTTCTCCGAGTAGCGTTTCACCATCTCGCCCCGGGTCAGGGCGCCGGGGAGATTTGTGGGAAGGGTGCTGGCCGCCTGAAAATCGGCCGGGTCGTCACTCTGGACCCAATACCCCAGGGAGCAGCCAAGGTCCAGGAGGGGGTCTCCGATGGTGGCCATCTCCCAGTCCAGGACCCCCACGATCTTCAGAAAATTATCAGGGGAGAGGACCACGTTGTTGAATTTGAAGTCGTTGTGGATAACGGCAGGTCTCGAGAAATCAGGTGGCGTTCTGTCGTGAAGCCACTGGATGACCCCATCAAATGCCGGTGCATCAGGGGTGTGGGCCGCCCTGTAACGTTCGGACCATCCTTCCACCTGCCTTCTCACATACCCTTCCGGTTTTCCGAATCCATCAAGGCCGATCTCCTTGTAGTCAATGGAGTGGAGTTGACAGTGCACATCCAGCAGGTTCTCGCAAAGGGAACGCATTTGATCCGCGTCGAGGTCGAGCCCCTCGGGAAACTTCTTCCTCAGGATAATTCCATGGAGGCGTTCCATCACGTAGAAGGGGCACCCGATGATGGATTCATCTTCCGTGAAGGCCAGCGGCTTGGGACAATAAGGGAACACAGGGTTTAGGGCTTTCAGGATGCGGTATTCCCTGCCCATGTCATGGGCGGTCTTGGCCTTTCTCCCAAAGGGCGGACGTCTGAGCACAAGCTCCTGCTCTCCGATCCTGACGAGATAGGTTAGGTTGGAATACCCGCTCGGAAACTGCTTCACCGAAATGGGGCCCTCCAGACCCGCAATGTTGTCCTTAAAGAAAGGTTCAATGGCTTTCAGATCGAGTTCCTCTCCCTCTCTGACCCTCGTCGGCTCGTCCCTGAAATCCATTCCTCTCTCTCCTTTTCGCTCTTTCCAGGTCCCTGCCTTTTCCAGTGAGCCGGGGGAATTTCATTTCACAAGGCTGCGTGCCGAAAACCTCCTGGCCGCATTATTGAAGAAGAGCCAAGGGCGCACTAGCGAACCGCCCTGCCTTTGTAGTCATTGAGAATCCTCCGGGCCACGGCCATCTTGTGGACTTCGTCCGCCCCGTCATAGATCCTGGCCGCCCGCTCGTGCCTGAAGAAGTAGGCAATGATCGTGTCATCACTCATTCCCATGCCGCCGTGGACCTGCAGTGCCCTGTCGACGACTTTCTGGAGCACATCCGCCACAAAGAATTTGATGAAGGAGATGTCGTGGCGGGCGGCCTTTGCGCCCAGCCTTTCGATTTTCCAGGCGGCATTCAGGGTCATCAGCCTTGCCGCCTGGATTTCCGCCGCACACTCCGCGACCCAGGACTGGATGATCTGTTTGCCGGCGAGAGTCCTGCCGTCAGGCGATATGACCCGTTTGGACGCGCGGGCGCACATCAGGTCGAAGGCCCTTCTGCAGATCCCGAGCCATCTCATGCAGTGGTGGATCCGGCCCGGCCCGAGGCGCTCCTGGGCGATGACAAAGCCGGATCCCTCTGGTCCCAGCAGGTTTTTCCGGGGAACCCTGCATGACTGGAACAACACCTCGCCGTGGGACGCATAGTCATCGCCAGAGTGCCCCATGATCGGAATGTTTCTGACCAGATTGAACCCAGGGGTGTCTGTGGGTACGATGATCATGCTGGCCCGCAGGTAGGGCTGGGCATCCGGATTGGTCAAAGCCATCACGATGGAAAATGCAGCACCGTCGGCCGCCGTGGAGTACCACTTTTGACCGTTGATCACGTAGTCTTCCCCGTCCCTGACCGCGGTGGTCTCCATCATGACAGGGTTGGACCCGGGCATCTCCACTTCGGTCATGGAAAAACAGCTTCTGATTTTTCCGCTGACCAGCGGCCTCAGGTAGGTCTCCTTCTGCTCCGGCGTTCCGTGAAGGTAAAGGATCTCGATATTGCCCGCATCCGGCGCCTGGCACCCGAAAACAAAATGACCCAGGGGGGTCCTGCCCAGAGACTCTGAAACAAACGCGTATTCCACGAGGTCGAGCCCCATTCCGCCATACTCTTTGGGGTGGTTCGGTGCCCACAGTTCCATCTTCTTGACCATGGATCGCTTCTGCTCGATCACAGGCAGCATCTCCCTGAAGGTTTTGCGCAGGAACTCGGACTCCAGAGGGAGGATCTCTTTGTCGACGAACTCGTCGATCATGCCCGTTATAACGTTTATCTTGTCCGGGACCTCAAAATCCATGGGCGCACTCCTTCGTCAAAAAATATCAGCGGTAGGTGATGAGGGACGGATCCTTAATGAGCTCGAGGTGGGCGATTCCATTGAAGCCGGCCAGGGTTATCCTTTCTTTGTTATACATGAATCTAGAGATAGATGTATTCAGGAGTTGCCAGTTAAGGTACAGGGCATCTTGTCCGGAAATTCCGAGCACGTGCGAGAGGAGCGCGGCAATCGTGCCGCCGGAGGTAAACACCGCAATGATCTTGCCCCTTCCGTGCCTTTCCATGATAAGGCGAATCGAACCGGCCACACGGGCTTTGAGGTCTTCCCAGCTTTCGATCCCGGGTGTGTAGAACCTGCCTGTGACCCATCTGAGCATTGCTCCTTCAAACACCCGCTTGAAGGAGGCCTTGCTGACATACATTTTTTCCAGGTCGTCCTTCAGGGATGGGGCTTCCTCGGCCATGTCCGGGAAAAGGCCGGTGACAATGGCCGTCGTGTCATACTCATCGAAGCCGCTGAGCGCCTCAAGGTCGGGCAACTCCCTTCCGGCGGCGTGGTACACGGAAAGCAACTCCCGGGCGGTGGCTGTTTGGCGTTCCATGGTCCCCGAATACACTGCATGGGGGTGGAACGCGGTGCCGAGAAGATGTTCTGCAAGGATGCGCGCCTGTGTTTTGCCCAATTGGGAGAGTCGGTCATAGTTCTTCTTGCCGAAAGAAGCCTGGCCATGGCGGATCATGTAGATCATGCTCATGGCAAAAGGGTACCGGGGGAGGAGAAGCCTTGTCAAATGCTTTCTTGGCGGCACCCTTGTTTTTTTGACTTGCCCAACCCTCCGCACAGGGCTATCATCGCTTGCCGAACAGCGAGAAAACTGATGGAGGAAATATCGTGGAGCCCTCATGGTCTCCGGCGTGAGGCTCCTTCTCAACGTTGGAGAACCAAGAAGCTACGGCACAGCGTTCACCTTCCGGCAAATCAAAACCCGCATCTTGGTGAGCATGGATATCCTCGTTTGCATTAGGCAAGTCCCTGACGCCGGTGAAATGCTCCGGATAGACGAGCGGACAGGTCTGGTTGCCTTCCCCCCCGACACCGTTTTCAGGATGAACAGGTTCGACGAGTTCGCGCTGGAGGAGGCGATCCTCATCAAAGAAAAACTTCCCGGTACCATGGTCCATGCCCTTTCCGTTGGCCCTGAGCGGGTCAGCGAAACCCTGCAACGGGCCTTGGGAGTGGGTACGGACCACAGCATCCTGATCCTGCACCCGATCGAGGGGTACATCAGCCCGTGGACCGTGGCCTGCCTCATCTCGGCCTTTGTCCGCACAAGGAGTTACGACATCATCATGGCCGGTGTCATGTCCGAAGATACCCTGGCCTGTCAAACGGGCCAACTCGTGGCGGCCCTCCTGGACCTTCCCTGCGCCACCTCGGTCATCAGTGAAGAGGTCGATCCGCATCTCGGCAGGATCGTTGTGGAAAGAGAAATAGAGGGAGGAGACAGGCAGAGGGTCCGGCTCGAACTGCCGGCGGTTCTCACCCTCCAGCCCGGAATTAACCGACCCAGGTATCCGTCCTTTTCGAAGGTCATGCGGGCACGAACCTATGCTCATGAGGTTATCAGAGCTGAGGACCTCGGGGTTCCGGAACCGAGGGAATCATCCCTGGGCTTGCGGATTCCCGAAGCAGAGTCCCGGGGCGTTTTTATCCAAGGTTCCTCCCGTGAAAAGGCGCTCCACCTCGCCGACATCCTGCGCCAAAAATCTCTTCTTCCCTGAGGCCCGATGGTGAATCCAATCACTTACATCGTTGCCGAGCAAAGCAAGGGTGCCATAAAGCAGGAGACCTACGAACTGGAGAGCTTTGCTCGCCTCCTTGGAAGAGGAGGAAAGCCGGTGTTCCTCCTACCCGGAAAAGACACGGAGGAGCCTGCAAGGGAGATCTCCCAAAGAACCGGCTGTGACGTCATCGCTCTGACAGGCGACCACCTTGAGTTTTACAATGCCATGAGCTATGCCGATGCCCTCATGGAGATCCTGGAAGAGAAGACGGAAGCGTGGATCTGCCTGCCCCACACGTCTATGGGCTATGACCTGGCGCCAAGGCTTGCCGTGCTGCTCAAGGCGGCGTGCATCACAGGGGCGGATTCTTTGGGCGACGGCATACTGAGGAGGCCCGTCTATTCCGGAAGATTCAGGGAAGAGATTGTCCCGAAAACCCATTGCATAGTGGTGACCGTGCTCCCAGGGGCCTTTCACCCTCGCGAAGAAAGGCTCGGCCCAGCCGGCAGTGTGAAAGTCAGGAAAGCTGAATTCAGGAGAAGGCCGTCACAAAGCCTCGGCACGACAGAAGCCGTGCAAAGGGACAGCATGCTCAGGGACGCAGAGGTGATCGTGGCCGCAGGAAGAGGAATCGGAAAAAGGGAGAATCTCTCCCTCATCCAAAGGCTCGCCTCTGTTTTTCCGAGGTCTGCCATAGGGGCGTCCCGTTCGGTAGTCGACCTGGGGTGGCTTGGACATATGCACCAGATAGGGACTACAGGTCAGAATGTCTCCCCGAGGCTTTACATAGCCTGCGGAATCTCCGGAGCATTCCAGCACGTCTCCGGCATCAGGGGGGCACAGACTGTCGTAGCGATTAACAGGGATCCCCACGCAGCCATCTTTCAAGCAGCCCATTACTGCATAGTCGAGGATCTGGAAAAATTCCTTCCCCTCTTGATCGAAGCTACCACGCGTATTCCTCCCTCATCATGATCGTCGCAACCCACCTGCCCCCCTCCTGCGCAGGCATTGGCGCATCCACAGCAACCCTTCTTTCACAGGCGAAGAAGCGTTTTTGCCACGATGGTTTTTTCGATCTCCTTGGTTCCTTCGTAGATCTCGACAATCTTGGCGTCGCGGTAAATCCTTTGCACTTTGTATTCGTCGATGTACCCGTAGCCCCCGTGCATCTGCAGGGCTTCGTCCGCGCATTGAACCGCCATCTGACCCGAGAACCATTTTGCCATGGCGGTGAGGGCGTGATCCATTCTGCCTTGATCCGTCAGCCACGCCGCCTCGTAATAGAGATTCCGCGCCGCGCGGATCATGGTGGCCATCTCCGC
>JAWOJI010000024.1:0-14685 GCA_046481735.1 Desulfatiglandales bacterium
GCTTGGGATGGTGGACGCCCAGGCGGCGGCGGATGGGCATGCGCTGGCGGTCGTGCGGGCCGCGGATGCGGTCGAGCAGGCACTGCTCGCTCACCTTGGTGGCGAGCTCCTGGCCGTGCCGCTCGGCGATGCGGCTGAGCATGAGATCCAAGGGTGCCGTGCCGCCGGCGCAGGTGAACCGGTTGCGATCGATCTCGTAGAGGTCGGCCGCGACGTCGATGTCGGGGAAGGCCTCGACGAAGCCCGGCAGGTTCTCCCAGTGGATGGTGCAGCGATGGCCGGCGAGCAGGCCGGCCCTGGCGAGGATGTGGGCTCCGGTTCTTTGTTTTAACCGGGCGTGAGCGATGTCCCTGGCCACAACCATCTTGCCGCTCAGCACAAGACGGGTGGCCACCGGGTACTTGCTCAGTGTTGCCCGTATGTCATGCATGGGCCGGTTCAGGTCCAGGGAGACAGATTGAGCTTTATGCCAAGGGGGATCGGGCAGGAAACGGGCAGGATCGGTCTCGAGTTTTTCAAGGAAGAGCCCTTCTCCCGTGATCTCGGCTTTGATATTGCGGTCTGCGCTGCAGCTCACGCCAAGAGCGATCGGGCATGAAGCCCCGTGGCGGGGAAGGCGAATGACGCGAACGTCCAGGCAAAAGTGTTTACCTCCGAACTGGGCGCCCAGCCCCAACTCTTGGGACGCCTTGAGAACCTTCGCCTCCAAATCCTTGTCCCTGAAAGCTCGGCCCTGCTCGTTCCCCGTGTCGGGAAGGGCATCCAGATAGCCCGCTGTAGCGAGCTTGACCGTCTTGAGGGTTGCTTCTGCTGAAGTTCCTCCCACCACAAAAGCCAGATGGTAGGGCGGGCAGGCCGCGGTACCCAGGGTCTTCATTTTTGCGGCCATAAAAGGAACGAGGGTTTCCGGATTGAGAACCGCCTTGGTTTCCTGGAACAGAAACGTCTTGTTCGCCGAGCCCCCTCCTTTGGCGATGAAAAGGAAGCCGTATTTCTTGCCTCGGGTCGCATAAATATCTATCTGGGCGGGGAGGTTGCAGCCCGTGTTTTTTTCCTCATACATGGTGAGGGGCGCCATCTGGGAATACCGCAGGTTGTTACGGGTGTAAGCCTGGTAAATGCCTTTGGACAGTGCTTCTTCGTCTGACCCCTCTGTCCAGATCTGCTGCCCTTTCTTGCCGATAACGACAGCCGTACCCGTGTCCTGGCACATGGGGAAGACTCCTTCCGCCGCGATCACAGCGTTCCTGATCATTTCGAGGGCCACGGAGCGGTCGTTCTCCGAGGCTTCTCCATCTCGGAGAACGGCCGCGAGTTTCTCGAGATGGGATGGCCTGAGGAAGTGGGAAACATCTTTGAAGGCCTTTTCTGCCAGGAAACGCAAACCTTCGGAAGAAACCTTGAGGATTTCCGCGCCTTCGAAGCTTCCCCGTGAAAGGTAGTCTTCGCTCAGGAGGCGATACTCTGTTTCATCGGCGGACAAAGGAAAAGGGTCCTCGTACACAAAAGGAGTTGTCATATCGCTAGCCTGAACTGAGAGCCCTATTCGTCAAAAAGGGGCATTGGGGGTGTAAAGCAGCGGCACACGGCTCAAGACGCAAGGAACATCAATTCATCTCCATTCTTCCGTGTGCCGTGTGCCGTGCGCCGTCAATTCGCTGCCAGGCGCTTGTAGGTCTCGAAGCGGTCCTTGGCATCCTTCTCCGCCTGTTCGAAAAGTTTCTGCGCCGCATCCGGGAAAGTTCTCGTGAGACTCGAATAACGGACTTCACCCATCAGGAATTCCTTGAAGTCGGCGCTTGGCTCCTTGGAGTCGAGGATAAAAGGATTCTTCCCCTCTGCCTTCAGCCTGGGATCGTAGCGATACAAAGGCCAGTACCCTGCTTCAACGGCAAGCTTTTCTTCCTGCTGGCTTCTGCTCATGTTGATTCCATGGTTGATGCAGGGTGAGTAGGCAATAATGAGCGAAGGACCCGGATAGGTCTCGGCTTCCACAAGGGCTTTCATAAACTGGTTTTTGTTGGCCCCCATAGCGACCGAGGCGACATAGACATAGCCGTAGGTCATGGCCATTCTTCCAAGGTCCTTCTTGCGCGTTGGTTTACCGCTGGCGGCGAACTTGGCGACGGCGCCCGTGGGCGTGGACTTGGAGGACTGACCTCCGGTGTTCGAGTATACTTCCGTGTCCAGCACAAGGATGTTCACGTCCCGCCCTGTTGCGATGACGTGGTCAAGGCCGCCGTACCCGATGTCATAGGCCCAGCCGTCTCCCCCAAAGACCCAGACGGATTTCTTCACAAGGTAGTCGCTTCGGTCGAGAATGGAGTAGAGCAAATCCTCTGCCGGAGAATCACCGTCCATGATGTCCTTCTCGATCAGCTCTTCGACCTTTCGGCCGTACTCCTTGGATTTCTCTCCGTCGTCATAGTGGTCGAGCCAGAGTTGGAACGCTTCCTTCAGGTCCTGTGACACTTCCGCCGCCACGGCCTCCTGCACCAGGTCCGCCAGCTTCTCCCGTCTGTGGCTGGCTCCGAGGAACATTCCGAGTCCGTACTCCGCATTGTCCTCGAAAAGGGAATTGGCCCAGGTTGGTCCGTGCCCCTCTTCATTGACCGTGTAAGGGCAGCTGGGGGCTGAACCGCCGTAAATGGAGGAGCAGCCCGTCGCATTGGCGATGATCATCCGGTCGCCGTAAAGCTGGGTGATCACCTTGATGTAAGGGGTTTCCCCGCAACCGGGGCAGGCCCCGGAAAACTCGAACAGCGGCTGCCTGAACTGGCTTCCCTTGACCGAAGTGGGGGACATCAGGTGATCCATCACCGGAAGGGTGGTGGAAAAGATGTGGTTTGGGACCTGCTCTTCGCTCTGCGTTCCCAGAGGCTTCATGACCAGGGCCTTTTCCTTAGAAGGGCATACATCGGCGCAGTTGCCGCATCCCGTGCAGTCCAAAGGGCTGATCTGGATTCTGAAACGCAGTCCCTTCAGTTCTTTGCCCTTGGCCTCCTCTGTGACGAAGCTCTTGGGCGCCTTTCTAAGGTCGGCTTCCGCAGCCAACACCGGGCGGATTACCGCATGGGGGCAGACAAAGGAACACTGGTTGCACTGAATGCAGTTCTCCGGGATCCAGACAGGCACGTTGATCGCGATGCCTCGCTTCTCGTACTTGGTCGTAGCTGTGGGAAAGATGCCGTCAGGGGGCACGGCGCTCACAGGAAGTTTGTCACCCTGCTGGGCCAGCATAGGCCGCATTATCTTGGTCACGAACTCGGGTTCATCTTTTTCCAGGTAACCTTCCTGGCCGGCTGTGGGCCAGTGGGCCGGAACCTTGATTTCCTGCAGGGCGCCGACAGCGCCGTCCACGGCAGCTTCGTTCATCTGAACGACTTTTTTCCCCTTCTTGCCGTAGGTCTTTTCAATGGCCTCCTTGATGTACCCAAAGGCCTCCTCAGGAGGAATGACGTTGGCGATCTTGAAGAAGGCCGCCTGCATGATCATGTTGATGCGGCCTCCAAGACCGAGCTTCTCCGCGATCTTCACCGCATCGATGTTGTAGAACTTGAGTTTCTTCTGCGCAATGGTGCGCTTCATGGGATTGGGCAGCTTCCCTTCCATCTCCTCCACGCTCCATGGGGAGTTGAGAAGAAAAGCCCCCCCCTCCTTGATGCCTTCGAGGATGTCGTATTGATCCACAAATGCAGGGTTGTGGCAGGCGATGAAGTCGGAATGGGTGAGGAGATAAGGGGACTGGATTCTGTCCGGTGAAAAGCGCAGGTGCGACATGGTGATGCCGCCTGACTTCTTGGCGTCATAGGCAAAGTAAGCCTGAGCATACATGTCCGTGTTCTCGCCGATGATCTTGATGGCGTTCTTGTTCGCCCCCACGGTACCGTCGGCCCCCAGACCCCAGAACTTGCATCGCACCGTTCCTTTGGGCGACGTATCGATCTCCTTCCCAAGCGCGAGGGAGGTGTGGGACACATCGTCCATGATACCCACGGTGAAATGATTTTTTGGGCCTGCGGCGCGGAGGTTGTCATAAACCGCTTTCACCATGGTGGGCGTGAAATCCTTGCTTCCGAGGCCGTACCGTCCACCCGCCAGGATGGGGTGCTCGGCCCTTTCCTGGAAGAGCGTGCAAACATCTCGGTAAAGAGGCTCGCCGAGTGCGCCGGGAGATTTGGTTCGGTCGAGGACGCTTATGCGCTTCACCGTGGAGGGAAGGGCTCTTAGGAAGTGTTCCTGTGAAAAGGGCTGGTAGAGCCGCACCTTCATCAAACCGACCCGGTCGCCCAATCCGTTCAGGTAATTCACGGTCTCCTCGATGACGTCACAGCTCGAGGCCATGGCCACGATGATCCGTTCCGCTTCCGGATCTCCCACGTAGTCGAAAAGATTGTACCGCCGTCCCGTCAAATCGCCCACCTTTTGCATCTCTTCCTGGACCACATAGGGGATTCTCTCGTAGAAGGGATTGGAGGCTTCCTTGCACTGAAAGAAGATATCGGGATTCTGGGCCGTACCTCTGAGCTGGGGGTATTCAGGGTTCATGCATCGGCTCCGGAACTCTTCGACGGCTTCGTAGTCAATGAGCTTGGCCATGTCCTTGTAGTCAATAAGCTCGATTTTCTGGATCTCCATAGAGGTCCTGAATCCGTCGAAAAAATGGAGAAAGGGCAGGCTCAACCGGATGCTCGCCAGGTGGGCCACAAGGGCCAGATCCATCACTTCCTGCACCGAGGCGGAGGCCAGAAGGGAAAAACCCGTTTCCCGCACCGCGTTGACATCGGAATGATCGCCGAAGATGGACAGGGCGTGACCGGCGATGGCCCTGGCTGAAACGTGAAAGACCGTGGGCATGATTTCACCCGAGATCTTATACATGTTGGGGATCATGAGCAGAAGGCCCTGGGACGCCGTGAATGTCGTGGACAGGGCGCCCGCGGAAAGGGCCCCGTGCACGGTGCCCGCAGCCCCTGCCTCGGACTGCATCTCAACCACCTTCAGGACCTGCCCGAAGATGTTCTTTCTCCCATGGGCGGCCCAGTCGTCACAGTATTCCCCCATGCTGCTCGATGGCGTGATCGGATAGATGGCTGCCACTTCACTCATCGCATAGGCGACGTGTGCGGCCGCCTCGTTTCCTTCAATGGTTTGTGTTTTGTCTTTCATCGTTTCTCTCCTTGTTTGTGCCTACTTGCTCAGGCGCCTCATGTCTTCGACCAGGGTTTTCACGGCCTGGGCTGAATGCTGGAGGGCTTTTTGTTCCTCCTGGTTGAGCTTGATCTCGATAATCCCCTCTACTCCTCGTGCACCAAGCTTCACCGGAACGCCGACAAACAAGTCCTTGATGCCGTATTCTCCTTCCAGATAGGCGGCGCAGGGGAGAATTTTTTTCTTGTCTTTGAGAATTGCCTCCGTCATTTCCACGGCGCCGGAAGCGGGTGCGTAGTAGGCGCTCCCGGTTTTGAGAAGGCCCACGATCTCCGCGCCGCCTTCCCTGGTTCGCTTTTCAATGGCTGCAAGCCTGTCCGGGGCGATCAGCTCCGGAATTGGAATCCCGGCCACGGTGGAATAGCGGGAAATAGGGACCATGGTGTCTCCGTGCCCGCCGAGAACAAAGGCATGGATGTTTTCCACAGACACGTTGAGTTCCATGGCGATGAAGGCTCGGAAGCGGGCGGAGTCCAAAACCCCGGCCATGCCCACCACCCGTTCTTTGGGAAATCCGCTTGCTTCGAAAGCGACGTGACACATGGCGTCAAGGGGGTTGCTCACGATGATGAGGATGGACTTGGGCGCTACGGCGGCCACTTCCTTCACCACGGTTTTCATGATGCCCATGTTGGTGGAAAGCAGATCGTCCCTGCTCATGCCGGGCTTTCTGGGAATCCCTGCAGTAATGATGACGATGTCCGAGTCCTTTACCTCCTCATACTGGTTGGTGCACCCGATGATCCTGCAGTCGTGTTTCTCAATGGGAGCCGCCTCCGCAATATCCAGGGCCTTGCCTGCGGGGACGCCTTCGAGCACATCCACCAGGACCACATCCGCCAGTTCTTTTTCCGCCACACGCATAGCGGCCGTGGCGCCCACGTTTCCTGCCCCGATAACGGTCACTTTCTTTCTCATGATCCTACTCCTTCCTTTCTTTACTCTTCCGTGGATCCGAAACTTGCCTTGATGAATTCACGATTGAAGCGAGCGATGTTGGAAATGGATATTTCCTTGGGACACACCGCCTCACATTCCCGCTCGTTGCTGCAGTTCCCGAAACCGAGGCCATCCATCCTGTTGAGCATGGACAGAGCCCGTTTTGCCGCTTCGGGTTTTCCCTGAGGGAGAAGAACGAGGTGGGAAATCTTGGCACTGACAAACAGCATGGCCGAAGCATTGGGGCATGCGGCAACGCAGGCGCCGCACCCGATACAGGCGGCGGCGTCCATGGAGAATTCCGCGGCTTGCGCAGGAACCGGGAGGGTGTTCGCCTCGGGCGCGCTTCCCGTGTTGACCGAGACGTAGCCGCCTGATTCGATGATGCGGTCCAAAGCGCTTCTGTCTACAACAAGATCCTTGAGGATGGGGAACGCCTTGGCGCGAAAGGGTTCGATCACCAGGGTTTGGCCGTCTTTAAAGTGCCGCATGTGAAGCTGGCACAAGGTGGTTCCTCTCTCAGGTCCGTGAGCCAGGCCGTTGACCACGGCGCCGCAGGACCCGCAGATTCCTTCCCGGCAGTCGTGCTCAAATGCGATAGGCGCCTTTCCCTCGATGATGAGCTTTTCATTCACCACATCGAGCATTTCCAGGAAAGACATGTCGATGGAGATGCAATCGGCAAGATAGGTTTCAAAATGCCCTTTGTCGCCTGGACCTCCCTGGCGCCACACCTTGAGGGTCAGGTTGAGGGTGGTCTCACTCATTTGTAGCTCCTTGTCGCAGGTTCGACATACTCAAAATGCAGAGGTTCCTGGTGGAAAGCGGCGGCCTTTCCCTCTCCCTGATACTGCCATGCGGAGACATAGCTGCAGCTTTCGTCTTTCCTGAGAGCCTCCTGTTCCTCGGTCTGAAAGGCGACATTGAAGTGACAACCGCACGATTCTTCCCGTGACAGTGCATCGTCCACCATCAATTCCGCAAACTCGAGAAAATCGGCGGTGCGGTTTGCCCTCTCCAGGGCCTGGTTGAAATCCTTTTGGGATCCGGGCGCCGTAAGATTCTGCCAGAACTCGTCCCTCAGACCTGGAATCATCTCCTTGGCCTTCATCATCCCCGCTTCATCCCTCGACATGCCTACGTATTCCCACATGATCCGTCCCAGTTCCCGATGAAAGTGGGTGGGCGTCTTGTTTCCCCGGATGGAGAGCAACCGTTCCATCATCTTCGAAGCTTGATCCGTCGAATCCCTGAAGGCATCGTGCTCTTCTGTAACGTCGGGTATTCGGGCGGCTGCGAGGTATCCGCCGATGGTGTAGGGGATGATGAAATAGCCGTCTGCCAGTCCCTGCATGAGGGCGCTGGCGCCCAGCCGGTTGGCCCCATGGTCGGAAAAGTTCGATTCCCCCAGCACGAAAAGGCCGGGGATGGTGCTCATCAGGTTGTAATCCACCCACAGGCCGCCCATGGTGTAGTGGACCGCAGGATAGATCATCATGGGCATTTCCCAGGGACTCTGGCCGGTGATTCGCTCGTACATCTGGAAAAGGTTGCCGTACTTCTTCTGAATTACTGCGGTCCCATCCCTTTGGATCGCGTCCTGGAGGTCCAGGTACACAGCATACCTGGACGGCCCGACCCCCAGACCCTGGTCGCAGGCCTGCTTGACGTTCCGAGAGGCCACGTCCCTGGGAACCAGGTTGCCGAAACTGGGGTACTTGAATTCCAGGAAGTAGTTTCTTTCCGACTCAGGAATCCGGTTGGGCGGTCTCGTATCCCCAGGATTCTTTGGAACCCAGACCCGGCCGTCGTTTCGCAGGCTTTCGCTCATCAGGGTGAGCTTGGATTGATAGGTCCCATGCACCGGAATGCAGGTGGGATGGATCTGTGTGAAGGACGGGTTGGCAAAAAAGGCGCCCTTTTTGTAGGCCCGCCAAGCGGCGTTTACGTTGCCGCTGGCGCCGTTGGTGGAGAGATAGTAGACGTTGCCGTAACCCCCTGTTGCCAGCACCACGGCGTGGGCGGCATGAGACTCCAACTCTCCTGTCGCCAAATTTCGAACCACAATGCCCCGGGCCTGGTCGTTGATCACCACCAGGTCCACCAGATCCCTTCGAGGGAACATCCTGACGCGCCCTGCGTTGACCTGGCGCATCATGGCGCTGTAAGCGCCGAGAAGGAGCTGCTGGCCCGTCTGCCCCCGGGCATAAAAGGTGCGCGAGACCTGGGCGCCCCCGAAAGAGCGGTTGGCGAGAAGCCCTCCGTACTCCCTGGCAAAAGGTACACCCTGGGCGACGCACTGATCGATGATGTGGTTGCTGATTTGGGCAAGACGATACACGTTGGCTTCCCTTGCACGAAAATCTCCACCCTTGATCGTGTCGTAGAAGAGGCGCCAGATGCTGTCTCCGTCTCCAGGATAATTTTTTGCCGCGTTGATGCCGCCCTGGGCCGCGATACTGTGGGCCCGCCTCGCACTGTCCTGGATGCAAAAGGTTTTTACGTTGTACCCCAGTTCTGCGAGGGACGCTGAAGCGGAAGCCCCTGCCAGACCGGTTCCCACCACGATAATCTCGAACTTCCTCTTGTTGGCGGGATTCACCAGTTTGAGCTCGAAACGGTGCCTGTCCCACTTGGATTCAAGAGGGCCTCCGGGCGCCTTGGATTCCAATTTCACGAAGCCATCCTCCTTACAGGGTCGAAAACAGGTAAATCGGGATGGATGCAAAACCCACCCCGAGAACAACGCTCAACACGATTCCAAACCGTTGAATCGAGGGCATGTACTTGGGATGATTCAGCCCGATGGTTTGAAACCCGCTCCAGAAGCCGTGGCTCACGTGGAGCGCGACGACGGCGACGCCGAGGAGGTAGAACAGCACGTAGCCCATTTGGCTGAAGGTGCTTGAAAGAATCATGAAATCATCGGTCATGGTCTTGTCCACGAACCGGAATTTGGACAGGTGCACGATGATGAAGAGGAGAATCAAGAATCCTGTGTAGGGCGCCGTGATGGAGCCGATGGTGCGGCCGCCGGCTCTTTTCTTGACTGCGTATCGGACCGGTCTCGCCTGCAGATTCTGAACAAAGAGAATCAGTCCCATTCCGATGTGAAGCACGGCAAAAACAACCAGTCCCAACTCCGCCAGGGTCACGAAGCCGCCCAGAGAATGAAGCTTTTCCACATAGGACAGAAAGGCTTCTCTCCCACTGTAAACGGTCAGGTTCCCAAGGAGATGGGTGAGTACGAACAGGGAGAAGCACAGGCCTGTGACCGCCATGATCTGCTTCTTGCCGATCGAGGAACTGAAGGCTCGTATCAACCAGTTCATCTTGTTCCCTCAAGAATTTAAAGGCTCGCTTTGCACACGGCCTCAACTGCGGCTGCCATGGCTTCGTCCTCTTTCCGGATGTCTTCCAGGGTTTTCGGTTTCACCGATTCAGGCCTCTCTTCAATGCCGTATTTCCATTTGAGAAACTTCTCACCCGTTGAGGGGTAGAGGGCGTAAATGAGCAAGTCGAATTCGTCCTTGGCCAAGTCGCCGATTTTTTCCCGCGCCTTCGGCAGTTCGGGCTCCAGGTAATCGGCTGCACGCCCTGTGACGGGCGTCTCTCCGCGTTTGAAACCCTTCAGGACTTTCTTCTGGACTTCCGGATCCACGGGGGTAGGTGTCTTGCCGTAGAGCCCGAAAACCAAATCCTTCACCTCGTTGGTCACCATTTTGTACTTGCCGAAGAGAACATTGAGCACCGCCTGAACCCCGACGATTTGGGAAGTGGGAGTCACGAGGGGGGGGGTGCCAAGTTCACGGCGGGTGACAGCCACTTCCTTGTAAACTTCCTGGAGGCGATGAAGAGCCTTGGCTTCCTTGAGCTGACTCACCAGGTTTGAAATCATGCCCCCCGGCACCTGGTGCACCAAAACCCCGGTGTCTATGACGGACATGGTGTGCTTTGCAAGGTAGTCCCGGTATTTTGGCGCGACTTTTTCGATGTGGTCCCCGCATTCCAGAAGCAGGTTGAGATCGAAGCCGGTATCCCGTACCGTGTCCACCAAAGATGCCACGATCGGTTCCACCGCAGGCTGGGAAGTTCGAAGGGCAAATGGGGCAAGGCAGGTATCCACGATGTCCACGCCTGCCTTGATGGCCTCCAGGTAGACCATCGAAGCCATGCCGCTTGTGTAATGGGTGTGGAGGTGGATGGGAATCCTGATGACCTTCTTGAGCTCCGTGACGAGTTTGGCGATGTCGAAGGGCGCCATGATGCCGGCCATATCCTTCAGACACAGGGAATCGGCGCCCATGTTTTGAATCTCCTTCGCTTTCGAGAGGTAGTACTCGAGGTTGAAGACATCTCCTCCCATTCGCCTTTCCGTCAGCGTGTAGCAAATGGTTCCCTGGAAGTGCTTCCCATTGGCCTTGATACGCTCCACCACGGTTTCAAAATTGCGAAAGTCGTTGAGGGCGTCAAAGACACGGAAAATATCCATGCCTGCTTCGCAGGTCTTGTCCACAAAGAGTTTTGCCACGTCGTCGGCATAGTTCCTGTACCCTACAAGATTCTGCCCCCTGAGCAGCATGTTGAACGGGGTTTTCTTAATATATTTTTTGAGTGTCTTGATCCGCTCGAAGGGATCCTCCCCGAGGAACCGGTGCATGGTGTCGAAGGTGGCTCCACCCCAAACCTCCATGGCCCAGAAGCCCACTTCGTCCATCCTCTCCGCAATGGGCAGCATGTCTTCGGTCCTCATTCTCGTGGCGAGCGTTGATTGATGCCCATCTCTGAAAGTGTTGTCCTGAATCTTTATCGGGCACTTGTCTCCTTCTTCCAAAAATGCGTTCATGCTGCACCTCCCTTTCATCCGAAATGTGTTTATGGAATCAGTGTTCACAGTTCAGGAAGAAGAATGCCGAACTCCGAACACTCGGAATACCCATGGATGGATGTCCCTCATTTCAGGCTGGAAATCCCAAACCAAAACTATTTTCTTACTCCAAAGTCGCCTGCGGGTAAAGAGGAAAATATCCTAGAAGAAGTCTATAACCGTGTAAATCAGAATGGTTCTGAAACCTTTATCCAAGATTTTCTTACAGCCCTTCATGCGTCGACGAGGCGATTCTGAATGGCGAAACGAGAGAGTTCCGCATTGTTTCGAAGGTTGAGCTTTGCAAGAAGCCGCGATCGGTAGGTATCCACTGTCTTGATGCTCAGACCGTAGGTGTCGGCAATTTCCCGGTTTGTCCGACCGAGCGCCAGACATCTGAGAACCTGGATTTCCCTGTTGGAAAGGGAGTCCAGCGATGAAGGGCCGGATTCGCCTCGTGACAATCGGGCTGCAAGAGCTTCGGCCGCCGAGTCGCTCAGAAACCTGCCCCCTCCGTGGACTTTCCGGATGGCCTGCACCAGTTGCTCAGGCGCAGAGCGCTTGGTCACATAACCCATGGCGCCCACCTTCAGGGCGCGGATCACGTACTGCTCCTCCTCGTGCATTGTGAGGACCAGGATCGGCAATTTTGGAAAAAGGGCTTTGATCTGGGTGATCACTTCCAGTCCGTCCATGCCCGGCATGGAAATGTCTACCACCGCCACGTCAGGCAGGCTGGAAGCGGTCTTCGCGATAGCTTCCCTGCCGTCGGAAGCTTCTTCGACGACCGACATGTCGTCGCTTTCCTCGATGAGCCTTCGCAGCCCCGCCCGCACGATGCCGTGATCATCTGCAAGCAGCACCCGTATCACCGCTCCTCACCTCCAAAAACTCCGACAGGCACCCGAAAATAGAGTTTTGTGCCCTTGCCTGGGGCTGATTCGATTTGCAGGGATCCACCCACAAGATTCGCCCGCTCCTGCATCCCTGGAACGCCCAACCCTTCCGATGAGGACAACTCCTGGGCATGAAACCCCCGCCCGTCATCGATCACGGAAAGGGTGAGGAAGCCGTCTTCCCTCTGGAGATCGACCTCCACCCGGCGGGCAAATGCATGGCGCGCCACGTTTGTCAGCGCTTCCTGCGTAATGCGATATGCGGTCGTGGCAAGGAGGTCGCCGACTTCCTCTACCCCGTCATGACGGAACGCGCACGGAATTCCCGTCCGTTTTTCAAAATCCGAGGTGTACCAGTCAAGGGCCGGTATTAAACCCAAATCATCGAGGACTCCGGGTCTGAGGCGAACAGCCATTCCCCGCACCTCATCAATCGTTTTATCGATGAGATCGCACATGGCGAGAGCCCTTTCGGCGCCTTTGGGGTCGGCACGTTTCAACCTCTCCCAAATCCACATCAGATCTATGCGCAATGCCGTGAGAATCTGTCCCAACTCGTCATGCAATTCTCTGGCAATAGCCATGCGCTCCTTTTCCTGACTGCTCATCACGCTTGCGGAAAGCTTCCTGAGTTGATCCTGCGCCTTCTTCAGCGCCGTGATGTCCGTGGCAATTCCGCAGAGCCCGATCGCACTACCCTGTTCATCGAAGAGGGGGAACTTGACGACAAGGTAGGTGTGGAGATTGTCTCCCCTGCGCCAGACCTCCTCCACCTGGCAGGATTCACCCTGGGTGAGAACGATTTCGTCTTTTTCTTTCCATTGTTTCGCCTCTTCCGGTGCGAAGAGATCTTCATCGGTTTTCCCCTGGACCTCGCCGCTGGAAAGGTTGAAAAGCTCCTCGAAGCGTGAATTCACCAAGGTGTAACGGCGTTCCCTGTCTTTGAGAAAAACGACGGCAGGGGTATATCTGAGAATGCCGGTGATCTCTTGCGTTCTTTTCTCAACCCGCTTCTCGAGTTCCCTGGAATAGCGGGTGAGCTCCTCCTGCGCCACCCTGAGAGCCTGCTCCGCTTCCTTTTGCTCGCTCACGTCCTCGCTGAAGATGGCCACCCGAACCACACGACCCCTCTTGTCGAAAACAGGATAGACGTGGGTCTTGAACCATCTTTCTTCACGCCTGTCTTCGTAGCGCACAGGGCGCCCGGATCGAAGCACCCTCTCGTGGTGGGCCTTTCGGGTTCTGGCAACGGGGGGAGGAAAGAGATCAAAGGCGCAGCGGCCGATGAGCGTGGAAGAAGGATCTCCGAATCTTTCGGCCGCCGTTTTGTTGAGGGCAATAATCCTTCCGGCCGTGTCCAGCAGCAGGGCGGATTGCGTGGGAGCGTTTAGCAAAGCGAGAGCGGTCTCTTCGCTTTCCCGCAAGGCTTCTTCGGCGGATTTCCTCTGGGCGATGAGATGGCTCCCTTTCTTGTACAGCAAGAGGATGAACACTCCCAGGGATCCGCATATGGCCAGGATGACAAAGCCGGTGGTCTTTATGAATGAACGGGAAACTTCGCGGCGAATCAGGTCCATGCTCTGAAGGTAAATGACCGTCCATCCCGGATAGTGCTCCGTTTCCGCCTTGTGAAGCACATATTCTCTCCCGGACAGGTCGGAGGCATGGTCGCTGCCGAGGGCACGCAATCCCGTCCACTCGCGCGGGCCGTCTCCAAACTGCCTGCTGAGGGCAACGCGGGAGATGTGCTCCTGGTAAGGCGCCCAGAGGAATCGATAGAGCCAATCCTCACGGTTTGAGAGGAAGATCACCCCCTCAGGACTGACCAGGGATGCAATGCCGTTGTAAGTCTGGCTGAACTCCTTCTCCATGGGTTCGATCGACGCCTTGACCACCGCGACCCCGAGAGGGGGGAGGTTCTCTTGGTCATGCACGGGATGACTGCAGTAAATTCCTCTTTTCCCTGAGGTGACTCCCAAGGCCAGGTAGACGGTCGGACGGCTTTCAAGAGCATTCCTGAAGTAGGGCCTGAATTCGTAGTTTTGCCCCAGGAAACTGTCCGGAGCGTTGCGGTTGCTGGAAGCAAGAGTGGTTCCGTCCCTGCTCATGAGGTAGCAGACATCGGCATCAAGAGCACTCTTGAAATGGTCGAGGATGAGATGGGCCTCTTCAATATTTGGAGATGTCGGGCTCAAGAGTGCTTGTCGCAGCTCCGCCAATCCGGCCAGCGCTTTTACTGATTTGAGGTTCTCAGAAAGGAAGAAGGTGAAATGGTTCTTGATCGTTTCCGTGTGGTTGACGCCCTGCCGCGCTGCCTCATTGAGTGCGGATGTTCTGAGGGATTCGTAATGCAGGTAACCGGCTACCGACACTGAGGCAAAGGCCAGGAACGACAAAAGGATGAGAATGGCGCGCAACTTCATGAACCATTCCAATAAATTATATCTTTTTTGTACGTTTTGAGCATACCATGGGTTGCCATGAGAGGGCAAAGGAAAAAACAAATTTGAATTTGCTCCTCCAAACCGCTCGTGGTATAGTGTCAAACTTTAAGCGATTTCCTTTAATTGCAGGTGGCGACAGACCCTATGCCCATTTACGAATACGAGTGTCTTTCCTGCCGCATTGCTTTTCAATGCCTGGTCATGAAAAGAGAGGAAACAGAGAAGGTCCGGTGCCCGGGCTGCGGGGGCGACGATATCAAACGCCTGATTTCACGGGTTCACCATCATGTTTCAGAAGCCGACCGCCTTGCGGCTTACGACTCAAGAG
>JAWOJI010000149.1:0-3154 GCA_046481735.1 Desulfatiglandales bacterium
GGCCAGAGGGAGGGTAGCAAGAAAAGAGAGCTGGATATGGAACAGGCCGGATGAGAGGATGGCAAAAAGGTAACCGCCGATCCCGAAGAACGCGACATACGCCAAGTCCAGAAGCCCTGCAAATCCCGCTACCACATTGAGCCCCAGGGCGAGCATGACGTAGATCCCGGTCATGGTGTAGATCCTGAGCCAGTCGGCGTTGGGCATCAATGGGGGGGCTGAGAGAAGCACCGCAGCGGCCGCCGCGTAAAGGAGCCGTCTGTAATTCCGGCCTGATTCCGTTTCAAGTGGGCGATGCATCATCAGACCTTTTCCACGATTTTCTCTCCCATCAGGCCCCGAGGCCTGAAGATGAGGACCAGGACAAGAACCGCGAAGGCGACCGCATCCCTGTATGCTGCCGGGATAAAAAGGGTTGCCGCCTCCTCGATGAGACCCAGGATGATCCCACCCATCAGGGCGCCGGACACGCTTCCCATGCCTCCCAACACCGCTGCCGTGAAGCCCTTGAGGCCGGCTTGAAGTCCAGATGCGTAATCCAACTGGGTAAAGAGCAGGCCTGCAAGGGTTCCTGCTGCGCCGCCGAGGGCCGAGCCGATGAGAAATACGAGCACAATGATCCTGTCCGTGTCAATGCCCATCAAGGTTGCGGCTTCGCGGTCCTGGGCCGTGGCCCTCATGGCTTTTCCGGCTCTTGTGGTCTTGATGAAGACCAGGATAAGGGCCAAGAAAACAAAAGAGATCACCATGACCAGGACCCTTATGAAAGAGATCACAACACCTCCCATATAAAAGATCCGAACGCTTTCAGGGATCAAGGCATAGGAGGAAAGGAACCGGGGCTCGGGGCCCTGAAAGGTGAGGACCGCGTACTGCAGGAACAGGGATACGCCGAGGGCGCTCAAAAGTAGATTTATGCGAGGCGACTTGCGCAGCGGGCGATAGGCGATGCGCTCCACTGTCATCCCAACGCAGGCGGCGACCATTATGGCCATGACGATCATGAAGAAGATAAGAACAAACCCATTGATCAGCGGCCATTGGTTTCTGGTCAGAAGGCTGAGGGTCCACCAGCCTGCAAAGCCGCCGATCATGTAGATTTCGCCATGAGCGAAATTCAGCATGAAGAGGACGGCGTAAACCATGGTGTAGCCGACGGCAATGAGGGCGTAAATCCCGCCCAGGGAGAGACCTTGGACCATCTGCTGAGGCAACTGCTCGATATAGGCATCCATGCAAAACCCACAGTCGGACCAAGATGACGAGGCAAAAAAGCAAAAAGGGTAGAGATTGCCGCAGAGCTCAGCGTGCTGCTTCCGCCTCTTTCATCACCGGGAGAATGACGCCTCCGGACGGAATCACATGGACTTCCGGCTCGGGAAAAACCCGTGAAACCCGCTCAAAAGCATCCGGAAGGTTCTCAGCAGAAAGGAAGCCCATCATCTCTGCCTTTTGTCTCGAAATATCCCGGGTCGCCAGGATGATCTTGAAGCGGTGCTGGGCTGCGAGGGTCATGCCCAAAGCCATGTTGAAATCAATGGCCCCGCCTTTCATGATCAGCTCTTTGCGGTGAAAATGGCGGAGAACGCCTTCCATCAGACGGCCCTTGAATTTTGCATGAAAGGCCTGAAAAGCCTGGATAAAGGGATCCGGCAGATTCCCGGAGCAGTCGGCCGACAAAATAATACAGCCTCCATCCCTGGTGATGAGGGATGCAGGGGCGAGGGGTTTTACAATTTGAGGCCCCTCCGTGTAAGGAAAGGAAGAGATGAGGGTGACATCGGCCTTGCGGTCGAACGTCACGGATATCAGGGATTTGCATTTTTCGATACCGGCCCCATGGGCATCCAGGGGATCGCCGCAGACTATGTCGGCCGCCTCATCATTCTGGTTCATCACACAGTTGATGACAAAATGCAGCCCCGCTGATCGAGCCACCCCGCAAACCTGCTCGTGGAAGAGGTTTCCTTTCACTTTCCCGAGTTTCGTCCCGGCGTGGAAGGTGAAAAGCAGGTGGTGTTCTAAAATGGAGTCAAAATCCGCAACGCCTGGAAACAGGATTTTCCCGCCCCCCCCGAAGCCGTTCATGGGGTGGGGGAATATGGAGCCGATGCCTATCCTGAAATCCGCCTCCCAGACCCTGCGGTTGATTTTGACAGGACGCCCTGTGCGCAGCTCCCCGGCAGGCACAAGGTCGGGTGCACGGCAGTCATGATTGAAAAAAGCGTAACGCTCCAAGAGGTCTTTACCGAAGATCCCCTGCAATTCATCATCCGTAAGCGGGCGATGGGTTCCCAGGGCGATAACCACGGAGATATGGTTTTCCGGGATGCCGATTTGCCGGAGTTCCTCGGCAAGGGCTTCGAGGACGAGTCTTTTGGGAGAGGCCCGGGTGATGTCCTCCACCAGAATTGCAATACGGTGGCGGCGGGAGAGGAGGTCCGCAAGGGTCTTTGTTCCGATAGGATTCTTGAGAGATTGTCGTGCCAGAGCCTTTGGATCAGGAACACGCTCCTGTTCGGGGAAAGCGCTGAAAGAAAGAAGCTTCCACCCGGAAGGGAGATCAAAGGGGGCTTGCGCGCCTTTGCGAATGAGGTAGGTGTTTGTCACTTGCATATTTCCTTGGATGGCTCAATGGCCTCCAAGGAAGATATACCAATTCGAGAGGGCAAGGCAACCGTGAAAACGATCCGGCTCCCTTTTAGAGCCTTGCTCTCAGTATGGCCTTAACATCTTGTGCATCGAGCTGAACCGGGTTGGCTTTTTGGCCGGCCTGGGCCGCAAGGGCACCCAGATCGGATCCCTCCAGCCCGTAATCTCCCAGCCTGGGAATCCCAAGCTTTTCCGTCCACTCCTGCAGCGTTTCAAGAAGAAGCCCGCAGGCCTGATCATTCCCTGCCGACGGATTCCCGGAGAGCATGCGGCCCACAAGGGCGTATTTCACCAGCATGGGGTCCTCCTTGCCCCGTTGCTCCCTGATGCGCAGGATGTTCATACGGCAAGACTCGCCCAGCAGGGTGGCGCAAACCATGCCGTGGGGCATGGGGATACGGGCGCCCACAGGCCCTGCAAGGCCGTGGATGATGCCGAGGCCGGCATTCGCCAGGGTGACCCCGGAAAGGAAGGCACCATAGAGCAGGGAGGACCTTAAGGC
>JAWOJI010000174.1:0-4834 GCA_046481735.1 Desulfatiglandales bacterium
CTTCTTTCTCGCTTTCTTGAGGGCTCGCTGGATGAAGTCTCGATCCTCTTTCGTCACGGTTTCGCTCGCCACATAGGTCCGGTACACGGGAAACGCAACCATCACCTCGGAAAGGGCCCGCTTCAGGCCGTGGAGTGTAAGATCGCTGCCAAATCGGTCCTTGCTGGAGAGGTCTCTCAAATGAAGCGCAAGATTGTCGATATCTCCTGTCATGTGTTTTTCCAGGATGAGACTCTTCTTTTCCGTAAGGAGGTCCTCGAAATCATCCCTCTGTCCTGCGAAAGAGGCGTACAGTTTTGTGAAAGCTCTCCTGTTCTCCTTCCTGCAAAAAACCCCGTTGAGAACATTCAAGAAGTCATACCCGGTCGTACCTTCAACCGGCCAGTCAATGGGCAGGTTCTCTTCGCCTTCCAAAATTTTTTCCACAACCGTGTACATGCCTTTCGACCCCTCCCTCAAGCGGTGGAGGTATTGCTTCGGGTCATGAAGGCCGTCGATATGGTCCACGCGAAGACCCGTGACGGATCCCTCCTCGACGAGCTTGAGGATGAACCCATGAATGCGGCGGAACACCTCTTCCCTTTCCACCCTCAACGAGATGAGATCGTTGATGCTGAAAAACCTCCGATAGTTGATCTCCTCGGTTGCCACTTTCCAGAAGCTGAGCCGAAACATCTGTTCCGAGAGAAGCGGGGCAAGGAGCTTCGCCCTGTCCGCCGAATCCATACCGCCGTTAAATACAAAGAGGTTCTCCTCGATATAGTTGCGGATCTCCTCACACCGGGTGTAGAGCTCCCACAGAGTGTTCTTGATAAAGGAAATCTGCTCATACCCATCCTCGTCGCCATCCTGGGAGGAGAGGGTTTTCAGGACATAGAGCATTCCCAGGAGATTGATGAAATCAGGGTGGTTTCTCCCCAGCCTGTTCTTCAGGCCTTCCAGCCCGTGGGTCAAGACCCGGGTGTAGGATTCTATCTTCAAGGGAAAAGACAGATCGTAGTAGACGACCGTGAAACCCTCTTTGTCGAAACGGAGATTGATCTCCTCTTCTTCAAGGGATTCACCGTAGAATTTCCCGAGGAAGGGCGCCAACAGCCGACCCTTCATCCCGGTGTAGGGATGGTCCCACCACACATCGAAGTGTTCCAGAAACGGCGATCGTGCACCGTTTTCGAGCACATCCCTCAACATCTCATTTTCCGCGTCAAAGGCCATGTGATTGGGCACGATGTCCTGAAGCCAGCCCATGTCACGGCTCTTCAGATCCGTGACAAGGTTTTCGAATTCGGAAGGATCTCCGAGCTCCGGGTTCAGTTTTCCGGGGGCAACAACATCGTAGCCGTGAAGGCTGCCTTTCCTGGCCTTGAATATGGGGGAGGCGTAGACATCGGATATCCCGAGATCGGACAGGTAGGAAAGGATCTCGTGAAGGGGTCCGAAACCAAAGCCCTTGTGGAGCTGCACCCGGTATGCGGCAATGGGAATGCGCATTTATTCCACCCGAACCATGAGTTTTTCTCCCAGCGAGCGAAAGGTTTTCGCCCAACTCCGCGCCTTTTTCTCCTTCCCGGCCCTTTCCCGAAACTCCGGGTAGGTGCTCTGGAGAAGGGCGTAGTAAATGTCCTGAACCTTTCGAAGGTTCACCTCAAAGGGCAGCTTTACGATTAGGCCGACCAGGGAATCGAGCTCACGAAGGAGAGGCAGGCTCTTCGATTGTGCGGCGAAGGCATCCGCCATCTGTTCCGTCCTTCGCCTGGCGGCCATTTCGAGTCCGGCCGTGTTCAGGGAAACTCCTTCCAATTCGGCTGAATTCAGGATCATCTCAATGGTCTCCACTTTCGCTGATGTCTCTTCAAAGGCTTTTCGCATGCTCGCATTGAGCACGTACTCTGCAGCCGTCCTGATTGCACCGGGTGCAGGAATATTGAGGTCTTTCAGGAAACGCATGAGCGGCGCGTTGTTTTCGTAAACCTGCCTGTAGACGGCAACCGTATTCGACAGCGTGGATTGCAGGATTATCTCGAGGATCTTTCTCTGCTCATCCCTGAACATGTTTCTGAGGGAGTACACGGACGCCCCGAAATGCTCCTCCAAGAGATGGAGGGTCTCCAGGAATGCTCCGTGCCCGAACACCCGCAAGATCTCTTTTACGGCAGCCTCCTCAGGCTCGCGATCCGAGCATTCCCTGACACATCCGCTGAGGTTGTGATCGCCCCAATGGAGGACGCCGAAACACAGTCTTTTCTCCTCGCCGGTAATTTCGGATGTAACCCTCACCCGGCCCACGGCGACCTTTACTTTCCCTGCCGCGGCCCGTTCATACACCTCCTGGTCTGCGGTGAAGCAGGATATATCCTCCTGCTTGGCGTAGTCCTCGAATAGGGAGCTCATGGCATAGTGGGCGCCGACCTTGACAAAATCCACGGCGGCGGGTTTCACAAGATTCTCGAAGATTTGTTTTCCATCCCTGTGTTCCCGAATGTTGCTTTTCGCCCGTTCCAGGAGTTCCAGGAATCGAGGCTCCTCGCCGTTGCCGAAAATCTCCTTCCCCAGTTGAAGGGCCCGCCCTGCATACTGGAGCACCTGAACCGTTTCGATTCCCGAAAGCTCGTCAAAAAACCATCCGCAACTTGTGTACATGAGCATGAGATGACGCTGCATCTCGAGAAGCTTGATCACCGTGATCTTTTCATCCCGGTTCAGCGGTCGCGTCGCCTGAGCGCCGACAAAGGCCTCCACGTTTTCGATCGATCGGTCCAGGACAATCCGGATGTATTCGTCCCGCGCCTGCCACGGGTCCTTCAAGAGGGCTCCTGCCCTTGCCGCAAAGGCTGAAGCCAGGGTATCCCGAAGGAAATCCAGTGCAGCCCTGAGCGGAGCACGCCAGCCCTGGTTCCACTCCCCGTGCCACCCCGAATTGCACCCGCAGTCGGAACGCCACCGCTCTATTCCGTGGACACAACTCCAGGAGGAGTTCTCAAAGATCTCCACTTCATGGGTGGGGGGGTGCCTTTCAATGTATTCACCGTAGTTGGTCAGTTTGGCCAGACCCCGGGATTCAATGAAGTGAAGCGCATAGGCCAGAGCCATGTCGCCGTGACGATGGTGATGCCCGTAGCTTTCGCCGTCGGTTGCGATGTGCACAAGCTGAGGTCGCTCCCGGAAGTGGTCAAAAGCGCCGAGAAGGCGTTGTGCCAGCGACTCTCCCCTGTTCAGCAGGCCTTCGAAAGCGACCGCCTTGGAGACCGGTCCATCGTAAAAAAAGATGGCGATTTTCCGGCCGGAAGGGAGTGGTTGCACATAGGGCATCGTGGGATCGATCCTCTCCCCGCTCACGTCGAACCACCGTTCTCCGCCGCTTCGTCGAACCCGCCTGGCCTGTCTTGGTGCAAGAATGGTGAAACCGATGTCATGGTCGGCCATGATGTCCAGGGTTTCCAGATCCACCGCCGTTTCAGGAAGCCACATCCCCTCGGGCCGCCGGTTGAAGCGATGTTCGAAATCGCGAATTCCCCAGACGATCTGGGTCACTTTGTCCCGGCGTTCAGCCAGGGGGAGAATCATGTGGTTGTAAGGCTGGGCGATGGCAGAGCCATGGCCTGAGAACAACGTTCGGCTCCTTCCATCCGCGTCGAGGATGCCCTCGTAGACTTCCCGTGCATGTTTCTCCATCCATGCGAGCAGGGTGGGGCCGAAATTGAAGCTGATTTTTGAATAGTTGTTGACCAGCCGGATAATCCGGCTTTGGTCGTCCAGGATTCTGGAAGCCGAATTCGTGGCGTAACACTCCGCCGTGATCCTCTCATTCCAGTCATGGTAGGGATGGGCGGAATCCTGAAGTTCCACCACTTCGAGCCAGGGGTTCTCGCGAGGGGGCTGATAGAAGTGGCCGTGAACACATATGCACTTTTCCAAGATCTCTGCTTCTCCTTTTGCTTTCTCGGAATCAAGAAGGACGGCTTGGCGCCTTGGCGAAAATCATCCTTTTCACTCGTGCATGGGGGGATGGGAAGCCAGGGGACCCGCTATCCTCTCTTCAAATAGACCGCACCAAGAGGCGGTAGGGTCAGGGTGAGTGAATAGGGGAGCCCGTGAAACGGGAGAGGGGAAGCCTCGATACCCCCCATGTTGCCCTGACCACTCCCTCCGTAGTTCGTGGAATCGCTGTTGAGAATCTCCCGCCAGTAGCCCCCTGCAGGAGAGCCGACCCGGTAGTTGTGCCTCGGAACAGGTGTGAAGTTGCATGCAACGATAATCATATCCTCCTCCCGGGCGCCTTTTCGCATAAGACTGATCGTGCTTTGAAGGGAATCGTTGCAATCAATCCACTGGAAACCGTCGGGCTCGAAATCCCTCTCGTAAAGAGCCTTTTCATTGCGGTAAGCCCTGTTCAGGTCCTCCACCCATCTCCGGAGCCCTTCGTGCATAGGATAGGCAAGAAGGTGCCAGTCCAGGCTCGCTTCGTGATACCACTCGCTCCACTGACCGAATTCCCCTCCCATGAAGAGCAGCTTTTTCCCGGACTGGGCATACATGTACGCCAGAAGGACCCGCAGGTTCGCGAACTTCTGCCAGTCATCCCCGGGCATTTTCCGGATCAGCGATCCCTTTCCGTACACGACCTCGTCGTGGGAGAGAGGGAGCACAAAGTTCTCGGTAAAAGCATAGAGCATCCGGAAGGTCAGTTTTTCATGGTGAAACTTGCGGTGGATCGGGTCCCTCGACATATAAGCCAGGGTGTCGTGCATCCATCCCATGTCCCACTTCATGCCGAAGCCTAAACCTCCGACATACGCCGGCCGGGAGACCATAGGCCAGGCGGTCGACTCCTCCG
>JAWOJI010000238.1:0-2620 GCA_046481735.1 Desulfatiglandales bacterium
AGGGCTGATCAGGAGAGAACCGAGGCGGGGGGTGTTCGTGTCAGAGATCAAGGACGCGGACGTGTGGGAGATTTACACCCTCAAGCTCGCCCTTTACAGCCTCGCAGTCACCCTGGCAGTCGAAAAAGTGAGACCGGCTGATATGGAGAGACTGGAAAAGATCGTAATCCAAATGGAAGAGATCATTGCCGGCAACAGGGAGCCGGACATCATCCGCTACGAGGAACTGAACAACCTTTTCCACGACGCCATGGCCGCCATTGCCGGTCACGGCAGGCTTAAGAAAATACAGCAGTCGATCAACAACCAGATCAAACGAATCGCCTATCGATCTTTTACCGACCGAAAGCACCTGGAGGTTTCCTCCAAGTACCACAGGAGGATTTTTGAGGCGATCAAGGCAAAGGATAGGAAAAGGGCCGAAAAGCTCACCAGGGAGCACATCCTCAAGGGCCTTGAGGTGCAGGAAGAAATAATGAAAGGAACGATGGAATAACGGAGGTTTTCTCATGCTTTTACCTGATGTCAAGAAACATTACGGAAAACTCAAACTGCTCATTGACGGGGAATGGGTTGAATCCCGATCCACCGACATCCAGACGGACGTCAATCCTGCTACGGGGGAGCCAATCGCGGAATTCCCGTCGGCCACCAAGGAAGAAGCTATAAAGGCAGTGGAAGCGGCACACAAGGCTTTCCAGACCTGGAAAGACGTTTCTTTGCGCGACCGGGCGTACATGCTCTTCACCATGCACCACAAATTCCGCGACAACTTCGATATGCTGTGTCGTGTCCTGACGCAGGACCATGGGAGGACCATCGGCGAGGCCAAGGGCTCCGTAGCGCGCGTTCTTGAAAACATTGAATCCGCCTGCTCCGCGGTCTACCAGTTGCCCAGGCAGAATGAGGCGATCATGAACCTAGCCACAGGAATCGATGAATTCCTTTTCTGGGAACCCCTCGGCGCCTTCTTGATCATCACGCCCGGCAACATTCCCATGCACGCCTGGTCATCATTTGTCCCCTATGCGCTTGCAGCAGGATGCACCGTTGTGATCAGCCCCAGCCGTCAGGATCCTGTTGCCGCGGAAACCATCAACCGGGTGGCTTTAGAGGCGGGGTTCCCCAAAGGAGTCATCAACATGGTTCACGGCGGAAGGACCATCAACAAGGAGATCCTCTCCCATCCTCATATCAAAGGGGTTGGTTTTATAGGCTCTAACAGAGCGGGGTGGGAACTCTTCCATCTTTGCGGAGAACTCGGCAAGACCTCCTCCATCAACGGAAACGGCAAGAATCATGTGGTCATCATGCCCGACGCCGACATCGACGCAGCCGTTCCCTGGCTTTTGAGGGCCTGCTTCGGAATGACAGGACAGCGCTGCCTCGGAGTGGACAACGTGGTGGTCATCGGCGACATATACGATGAGGTACGGAACAAGTTCAAGGATGCCGCAGCCAACATGAAACTCGGGTACGGCCTTGACACGGAAACCGAATTGGGCCCGTACACCACTCGGGGAGGGATGGAAAAAATACTGGAATGGACCGATAGCTCCCTGAAAGAGGGCGCCAAAATGGTCCTTGACGGCAGGACGGTCAAGGTTAAGGACCGCCCCAACGGCTATTTCCTTGGCCCCATTATTCTCGAGGACGTGAACGTGGACATGGCCATGGCCAAGGAAGAGGCTTTCGGAGCGGTGGCCTCGCTTGTTCGGGGACAAAGCCTGGAGCAGGCGATCGAATGGATCAACACCAAGACCAACCTCGGCCACTCCGCCTGCATCATGACCGGGAGCGGCAAGACCGCCCGAAAGTTCACCAAAGAGGTGAATGTGGGCAACGTGGGCGTAAACGTCGGTGTGGCTCAACCCTATGCCTTCTTTCCCTTGGGTTCGCGCCGGGAGTCCTTCGTGGGCACCGCCAAGTCACGGTTGGCCTCCATGAAAATGTTTATGGACGAAAAAACCGTAACCACAAGGTGGATCTGAAACCGGACGGTGCAGGGAGCGCCGTCCGAGGCACATGGCGTGCGGCGCAATGCGCAACAGGCAACCTCCAACCTACAACGCCCGTTTTAAATCTTGACGGCTGACCATTCGGCTGGAAGGGCTTGACGGGTTGGGTTCGAAGGATTTTCATATGACCGGACAAGTCGGAAAATCCATACCAAGAATCGGCGCCCTGGAACTGGCTGAGGGCCGGAGGATTTTCAGCGAGGACATACGGTTTGATCGGCCCCTGGTGCTTCGCATCTTCAGGAGCCGGAAAGCGCATGCCCGCCTTCTCGAGGTGAACACGGGCAAAGCTAAGGGCATTCCGGGCGTTGCGGGCGTTCTCACGGCCGCTGATGTGCCGGGCAAGAATCTGTTCGGACTGATCCACAAGGATCAGCCGGTCCTGGCCCATGACAAGGTCCGGTTCATGGGCGAAGCGATCGCCCTTGTGGCTGCCGAAGATGAAAAAGCCGCCGAGGAAGCTTTGAATGCGATCGTTGTAGTTTATGAGGATCTTCCGCCGCTCTTCGATCCTGAGGCGGCTTTACGGGAAGGGGCGCCGCTGATCCATGCCAAGGGGAACCTCCTGTGCAGGAAAACGGTGCGCAAGGGGAATGCGGATG
>JAWOJI010000244.1:0-3740 GCA_046481735.1 Desulfatiglandales bacterium
GGTGGACGGGCAGACCGACAACCTTGCAGAGGAGCTTGAGATGCTCAGGGACATCCGGCCTCGGTTCGGGAAATTCGCCGTCATGGGGAATCACGAGTTCTATGCCGGTGAAAAGCTGTCCATGGATTTCATGAGCGGGGCAGGTTTCACGGTGCTCCGGGAGGAGGGCAGGACCGTTGCAGACCTCTTCAGCATTGCGGGCGTCGATGATCCTGCAGGCAGGGGATTCAGCCTGAGGGGCCGAAGCGACGAAAAAACGGTTCTTTCCGATCTTCCCGAAGACAAGTTTACCGTGCTTCTCAAACATCGGCCCCTGGTGGATCAGGAAGCCCTGGGGCTTTTTGATCTTCAACTCTCGGGCCATGCCCACAAGGGCCAGATCTTCCCTTTCACCGTTCTGGTGAGGCTCTTCTTCCCCATGATTTCAGGACTCTACGAACTCCCGTCAGGCTCTTCGCTCTACGTTAACCGGGGGAGCGGCACGTGGGGCCCGCCCATGCGTGTTCTTTCTCCCCCTGAAGTGACCGTCATCGATGTTGTGCCGGAGAAGAAGTCTTAGGGCGGGGAATCCGTTTTCAGCTCATGATCATGCAAATCACGGTCACGCCTGCCGCCAGGACGAGAATTGTGGAAAGAAGGCCGAAGCGAAGGTACTCGAAAAACCCGAGATTGTAGGAATCCTATTTTTTCTCCCGGAGCAGGAGATGCTCCAGAAAGAGGACAAGAAAGATTCCGACAATCAGGCTGTTTGCGACAAAGACCTGAAAGGAAGGGGGCAGGAGGTGGAGGACATCTTTGGGGAGGAATCCGGCCAAGGTGCCTAGGATAACGGGCAGGCCCACCACGAAGTAGTCCCTGGGGGTGAGTTCCCGGGAGGCGACGGCGGAAATCCCTACCCCCACCTGTCCTCCGAGGCCTACGCACAGAGCCGCTCCTACGACCGGTCCGGGCACAAGGGAAATGAAGGCCGCCAGTTTGGGCAGGAAAGCGGCAAGGATCAGGATGACGCCACAATAGGTCACGGCAAATCGACTGGCTACCCGGTTGGCAAGGATGACCCCGGGGCTCATGCTGTAGCTTACCGTTCCCACCACGCCCAGGAACCCACACGCGATCCCTGCTGCGCCGCTTACGAACATGCCCCTTGGAGTCGCCGCGGTCAGGCGCCTGTCATCGGTGATCGCCGCGATGCCTTGAAGGCTTCCAAAAGTGTTGACCATCACAGCAAGGTATGCGCAGGCAAAGGCGGCGGCGGCGGCCCAGTGAAACTCGGGAAGAGAAGGCGCCCACTCGGGGGACAGGGCAACCCACGGCGCGGCTGAGACCTTATGCCATTCAAGGCGGCCGAGAAAATGAAACAGAAGGGACCCGACCACCATACCGATCAAAATGGAGACGGTTTTCAGGAAACCCTGCAACCGATGGGAGAGAGTGGCGATGAAAAGCACCAGGGTTATGCTGATCAAGAAGACCTTGCCTTCCCCTTGGGAGGAAGCGACTCCCGCCCCGGTCATGAATCCCATCAGGGGACGGAGCAGTCCAAGGGCGATCAACATAAGGATGACGCCGATCACGTTGGGCGTGAAAAGCCCGGCCACCCGATGAAGCTGTCCGGATAGCACGGTGAGGATGAGAAGGCCTCCTCCTATCATCATGCCGCCCTGAATGGAGGCGAGGCCCAAAGGCGCGAGCAGGACAAAGGCCAGCATGAGCGCGGTTGCAGGTCCTTCGAGAAGAGGGTAGCGGTGACCCCACAAGGTTTGCACGGCCGTGAAAAAACCCGAGGTCAAGAGGGTGAATTGGAGAAAGCGGACTTTGTCGATATGTCCCTGAGGGAAAGACCCCGCGCAGAGGGTGGCCGCAATGATCAGCGGGGGAAACATGATGAAAGCCCATTGCATGCCGTAGAGCAGGGCATACCTGATGGGGAGGCGATCATCCATGGCGTAGACATATTCCGTTTTCATGCCGCTGCCACGGTACCAGAGTGCCATTGGTCAGTCAAGCCGTGGTAAAGGGGCCGAACCCGGCGTCTAATTGCTTCTCCGCCTCGATATCATCCTTTCCTGGTGGGCCTGTGCCGCCGATGTCCACAGCCCTTTTTCGCGGAAGTATCGGACTGCCCCCTCATGGTATGGCACGGACAGGGCGACAGGGCGGTACCCCAGTGTCCAGAAAGGGGAAAGGGGATGGGCGCCTCTCATTTCTGCAGGGTGATCGAAGATCGCTTTGACCACGCCGTAGACTACCTCGGGATCCAGGGTCGGAGAGGCGAACATGGCATTCTGGTAAAAAAGTGCGTTGGGAACCGGGGTCCTGTTCCCGACGCGAGGGTCCCGGGCTGGAACGTCTTCCACAGCATACCCCCGGAGACGCTCCGCAACGTAGCGGCTCTGCTGCAGGGTTAATGGGACAAATCGGCACTCCCCTGTCAGCCGGTTGATTTCCTCCACGGCCTCCGGGACCGATGGAAACAGGACGGCGTCCGCCATGCCTTCCACGAGAGCCTTTGTTGCCACCGAGAGATTCGAAAAAGGCAGGACGCTTCCGAGGTCGGTCAGACCGAGACCTGCGGAGGCCAGTTGAGCTTCCGCCATTTCCAGGAAGAGAGGATTGGTTTTGTACCTCACGAAGACCCTCTTGCCTCTCAGGTCCTCGATGGCGTCCAGTTGCCTGTCAGGGGTCGTCCAGAACATGAACATCGTGCTGTGTCCTGCCGCGACCTTGCGCACTGGGGTTGCCCCGATTCTCTCATACACTCCGAGTCCTTGGTAGGCCCTGATCATGTCAGGGACGGCGTGGTTGGCGAATTGACACCGCTCTTCCTTCATCATGGGCAGCCAGACTTCAGGTCCCCCGAGGGGCTGCACATCCCATCGATTTATGGGCGTGTGCTTGACCACCAGCTTTCCCATGAGGGTGAGGAGGGAATGAACCGAGGTTCCGGGCGCCGGTGAAACGACAGTGACCTCTTCGGGCCACTCCGCCCCTCCGGCATTTGCCGGCCCCAGGAAAAGCAGGGCCGCCGAAACAGTGAAGGCTGTTCTCCGACAAGCATCGGCCCACTTCCTCGCACGACCGACGAATGGATTGCGGACGAAACTCCGCATGGAACCGTTCTTCATTCTTCGTTTCATGACACAAGAACCCCTGTATCTGCGAAGCGCTGAACCCTGAACCTAGAACTCTGAACCTAGAACCCTGAACCATGAACCACAACCCACGAGATTCATCCATGAGATACCAGAGCATGGGCTACCAAGTCAAGACGCCGTGGGGGGCCCTGATTTGACATCAAGATATGCTATGCTTCGTAAACCACAAAGAAGTTGTCGTTGGTGATGCTGACGGCAAGGAAGGGCGCACGCCATAGCAGGCGGGCGATCTACTAGACCCGGTCATGGTGAGGCGCAGGGAAAAATAAAAGGGAAACAACTTGACAGGAGGGGTTGCCCTGGTGCATGAGAGGAGCATGAAGGGAAATCCAGCCGAACTGAGACGCCTCATCCGAAAGGGTCAATGGGCGAAGCCCACCACCGGTCTTGCGCCCGGCTACGTCCAGGCCAACCTGGTCATGCTGCCGCGAGAACAAGCCTTCCCCTTTCTTCTTTTCTGCGTCCGAAATCCAAGACCCTGCCCTGTCCTGGATGTCCTGGATCCCGGCCGAACAGAGCCCCGCATTGCGCCTGGGGCCGATCTGCGAAAAGACCTGCCAAGGTACCGGCTGCACGAGCACGGGG
>JAWOJI010000355.1:0-2787 GCA_046481735.1 Desulfatiglandales bacterium
TTTTACTACATTGGGGCGCCTTCATAACATCCAACAAGGCCCTTGAGCACATGAAGGCAAAGGGCATCCTTGTGCTGGACGATCTCGACATGGAAAAGGTCAAGAAATACTAAGGTCTGTTTACTGATCAACCGGTTTTTCCAAGGCGAAGAGCCCGTGCTGGATCTCTTCTTCCCGGGCCGGCGTATCAATCCGCTCGACGGCTGCGCTCATCATGCCGCTTTTCAGGAAATAACGGTCAAAGAGCCTGTTGAATTCCGTCCAGGCGCCTTCCTGCCTGTCCCTGTCCATGAAACGCTTGAGCCCGTTCATCTTGGCGTCGAGATCATCGATCAGGTGCAACGCAAAGGCTTCCAGAAACTTCGGCCTCTTGGGAGAGCCGAACTCATATTCTCCATGGTGACTGAGAATCATGTGTTTGAGCCGGTAGGCAATCTCGTCAGGAAAGCCGGCCAGCGATGAAATTTTCTCGTCCACCATGGACACGCCCAGGCTGAGATGGCCGATCAACCTTCCCTCGTCGGTGTAATCGATGAGGCCGCCGAAACGCAGTTCCTTCACCTTGCCGATGTCATGAAGAAATGCCCCTGCAAGGAGCAAATCCCTGTCAAGGTCCGGGTAGTGCTCAACCACCGCCCGCGCCATCCGGCAGACGGAAAGGGTGTGTTCCAGCAAACCGCCGATGTAGCTGTGATGAAAGCTTTTCGCAGCCGGGGCCTTCTTGAAAACAGCGACAAACTTGCGGTCCCCAAGGAATCGATCCACAAGCGCCTTGATCTGGGAGTGTCTGATGTCTCTCAGAATGTCCCTCAATTGGGCCATCATTCCCGGCACGTCCTGTTTCGTCACTTCGAGAAACAGGTCCGGCTCCTCGATGCCGTCTACGGCTTTGAGTTCCGACAGGATCAGCTGGAGCTGTCCCCGATACGAGCTTGCGTACCCCTCGATGTCCAGGATATCCCCTTCGTTGAAAAGGCGGGAGACCTCCTCGGCCCTTTCCCACACCTTCGCCTCCAAGTCCCCGGTTCGGTCGGACAGGGTGAGGCTCAGGAAGGATCCCCCTTTTTTGGTGGATCCCATCCTTTTTATCTTGACGAGGTAATGGCCCCGCACCTGATTATCTTCCCTGATGTCGCTTATCCAAATGTGCGGTGCGGAATCACGGCTCATGATCGCCCCATCCTTCCATTATTCCAGCTTTCCATTCTTCTCGCTTTTTCTCCTGTCTTCTGTCTCCTGGCTTCTTCTTCCCCACCCCGGCTCAATCATCAAAATCGCCCTTGGGCCCTTTGTCCACATCCATCTTGGACGCCCTCTCCCTGATGAGTTCTTCGGTCCACCGGCCGGGATCCTCGATTCTCTCCGCCTTGGGTCCCAGGTCATAAGAGCCGGCCTTCGCAATCGCTTCCATGGCAATGGGAGCGGTGTCCCCGGCATTGAAAACCTTGGTCAGCAATTCGTGGACAAAGGTCTCAACACCCTCGCACATCCGGTCTCTGATGGGGCGCGGCAGGGCGTGCAGCTTGTTTTCGAAGGGCAGGTTCAGTTTCTTGTAATCCCCTGCCTTGAGGTCTTTCGACTTCCCGTAGCTCACCATTTCGGCCCAAAGCTCATCGGGAACACCCTGATCCGAGACCTTGACAAAGTCTCCGTTTTCGTCCAGGAGCGCATTGCCGTACTCGTTGACTTTGACTCCCCAGGTGATCATTTGAAGTGCCGTGGCCACATTGGCCTTGGTGGTGCGCGTTTCCTGCGCGATTCTCCGCAGACGATCTGAGCTGTTCCCCGAGGTTCCGTGCTGCGCGCCGGAGATTTCGTATTTGGCAAGGGCCTTGTGGATGTCCCGGGTCAGTTCCACCTGAATCCCTGCATCGCTCGCTTCAATCCCATGGGTTGTTCCGTTGTTCAGGGCAATCCAGTCGGGAAACACCCCGTGGGCGTTGAGGCCCTGAATGAGGAAAAGAGCTTCTTCCACCGTGGAAAGGCCGTGCTTGCCCTTGATTTCTCCCACCTCCGTTTCATAACCGCACCATGCTGGGAAAAACGGGTTGAGGGCGATGTTGGCAAGCAGATTCCGGTCGTCCGGAAGGTGGGAGGCATCGATGGCAATGGAAGTGATTCCTGCCTCGATCATGGTGGGGATTTCGATCTTTGCCTCTTCCAGGTCCTTGTCGTTCTTGATCCCATAATGGTCCGCATGGACGGCCACGGGGACGGTGATCCCCAATTCGTTGCACGCCCCATCGACCTGCCTCGCCATGTTCCAGTAATTGACAGCGCAATAGGCGTTCCTTCCACCCTCGGACTTGGCTATCTCGATGATGATGGCGGCATTGGCTTTCTGGGCCGCCATGAGAGCCCCCCGTATGATGAACGCGTTCCTTCCGTTGGCGGCAATGGTCATGGCTTTCCCTTTGCCCAGCATTGCGCGATCGATCACTTTCCCACTCACGAGCAGGGCCCTGGAGTGAGGGAAAAGCTTGACGATATTGGGAGGACGGCCGATCTCTAGAGCTTTTTCAAAGGCTGAATTCCTCACGGACATGCATTCTCTCCTTTCAAGAATCTGGATACACAGCTTTAGCTACTGCAAAAGGTCTTGGGGATCAGGATTTGCATCATACCAGCCCTCGGAAATCTCGTCAACGCCCGGTCTTCCGCCCCTGATACATCATCAGGCTTCACGAAACCCCCCATCTAATTCAGTTTCATTGAAGTGAATCAAATGGTTGGATAGGATTCCTGATCATCAGGAAGGCATCAGATGCAAGGCTTCCGAAATCCCGA
>JAWOJI010000118.1:0-3633 GCA_046481735.1 Desulfatiglandales bacterium
GCGCCAGGGACATCTTCATGGATCTCGTCCTCAGACCGGAGAATCCCAAGATCCTGAGGCTCGCCCTCGAGTTGGGATTGATCACCCTTTTCGTGCCCGAGTTCAAACGGATCAGGAACCTCGCCCAGTTCAGCTACTACCACTCCGAAACCGTAGATCTCCACTCCCTGAAAACACTCGAGGTGGCAAGGGACATCTCCAAGGGGCGGTACAATGACCGCTGGCCTCTGTTTTATCAAATCTTCCAGGAACTGGGCCATCCCGAGTGGCTGTTCCTGGTGGGGCTCCTCCATGATATCGGAAAGGGGTACTCGGGAGATCATTCCCGCAAAGGCTCAGCCGTGATTCCCCGCACCCTGAAGCGCCTGGGCGTTGAAGGGGAAGCTCTCAAGGTCATTCCTTTTCTGGTGAGGCATCACCTTCTCCTGGCCAACACGGCGCAGAGACGCGATCTGAACGACGAGAAAACAGCGGTCCAGATCGCACAGACCGTAGGCGATATGGAGCGGCTCAAGCTCTTGTTCCTTCTCACGGTGGTCGACAGCCTGGCCACAGGACCGATGGCAGGGAACGACTGGAAAATCATGCTGCTCAATGAGCTCTTCTTCAAGGTCCGCCGGATTCTTCGGAGAGGTACGCTCGTTTCACCGGACGCAACCAAACGGGTGGAAGAAAAAAGGAGGGCATTGCAGAGGGCTCTCAAATGCGAATTTGCGGCCCCTCTCTTGCTGCGCCTGATTGAACAGGTCTCAACGCGGTATTTTCTCCACACGCCTCTCGAGGACATGGTGGAGCATTTCCGCCTCGCCCTGGGCATGGGCAAGGACAGGCTGAGGTGGAAACTGCAGAGACTGGAAACCGCCCCTGTTACGAGAGTCATCCTGTGCACCTACGACAAACCGGGGCTTTTCAGCAAAATGGTGGGCCTTTTCACGCTTCACAACATCAGCGTGCTTTCCGGAAACATCTTCACCTTGAAAAACGGGCTCGCTTTTGACACCTACGAGGTCACCAACCCTCTGGATCCGCTTCGCGAGCAGGAGGTTTGGGAGAAAATCTTCCGGGACGCCAGGCTCGCCGTCGAAGACGAACTCCCCCTGGACGACCTGATTACGCGCAAGGTGCAAATGAGCGTCATTCAGAAAGCCGGGTATGCCTCCCAGGTGAAGAAGGTCAAGATCGACAACGAGGCTTCCGACTTTTTCACGCTCATAGAAATGAAAGGCGGGATCAGGACCGGGCTTCTCTATGACCTGGCAAAGGAAATCCACCGCCTCGGCCTGGACATCCGTTTTGCGAGGATCACCAGCGACAAGGAAAAGATGACCGGTGTGTTCTACGTGAGGGATGGGAGCGGCCAGAAAATTTATGACGATCTTGTGCTGGAGAAAGCCAGAGAGGGCATCCTGAGAGTGATCAACGCTCCGTAAGACAGACCGCTTTGCTGCCGGGCCTGTCTCCGGAGCCGTAGAACTTCTAGTTCCTGAGTGTCACTTCCACAATGTTCTGCCTTGCAATGATTCTTTCCTGGTCATCGATTTTGATCACCACATGCATCAGGCCCAGCACTTCGTAGGTTCCGTTGGGAAGACGCGATGTGTCCCATCGGACCGGAAAATTGTCCTCCCTCAAATCCGACTCGCCGATTTTAACCCAGGTTTCCGAAGCCTTTTGGCGATAGTACCAGGGATTCATAACCCGAAGCACCGCTCCTTCGAGCCCCAGGTTTTTCAATTCCTTGCGCAGGAGCTCTTCATCGAAATTCTCCCGAAGAACGACGATTCCCGAAAACTCCTTTGCCAACTCTGACGGCACAATGAAATAAGGGCCCCAGTTGACGGACATGACGTACCTCCTTTCTACACCAGCCCCTGGTCCAGCATGGCGTTCACGACCTTAACGAAACTCGCAATGTTCGCCCCCGCCTGGTAATTCCCGGGCACCCCGTATTCCTCCGCAGCGTCCAGGCAGGTCTTGTGAATGTTTTTCATAATGAGTCGAAGGCGTCCATCCACCTCTTCCCTCGGCCAGTTCAGGCGCATGCTGTTCTGGGCCATCTCAAGCCCCGAAACCGCCACGCCCCCTGCGTTGGATGCCTTGCCCGGGGCGTAAAGGATCTTCCTGTCCAGGAAGATGTCGATCGCCTCTGAAGTGGAAGGCATGTTCGAGCCCTCCGCCACCAGGCCTACGCCGTTTTTGACCAGGTTCAAGGCGTCCTTCCCGTTGATCTCATTCTGGGTGGCGCAAGGGAAGGCACAGTCCGCATTCAGATCCCAGAGGGGGTTGTGGTCCAGGGTGGAATCTGTTTCCGTGTAGACGCTTTGCGAGTACTTGTCCACGTAATCCTTGATCCTGCCCCGCCTCACGTTTTTCAGCCACATGACAAAGGCCAGTTTTTTCCGATCAATGCCCTCTTCGTCGTAAATGAACCCCGATGAATCGGAGAGGGTGACCACCCTGGCGCCCATTTCCACCAACTTCTCCACCGTGTACTGGGCTACGTTCCCGGCGCCGGAAACCAGGCATTTCTTCCCCTCCAGGCTGCTATTCTGACTGGCCAGCATTTCCGAGGCGAAGTAGACGCAGCCATAGCCTGTGGCTTCAGGCCGGATCAGGCTGCCTCCCCAACCGAGGCTTTTGCCGGTCAGGACCCCGGTGAACTGATTGGCCAGCTTGCGGTACATGCCGAAGAGATACCCGATTTCCCTGGCGCCCACACCGATGTCTCCGGCAGGCACATCGGTGTTCGGGCCGATGTGCCGGAAAAGCTCCATCATGAAGGCCTGGCAAAACCGCATGACTTCGTTGTCCGACTTGCCTTTGGGATCGAAGTCGGAACCTCCCTTGCCGCCCCCCATGGCCAGGGTTGTGAGAGCGTTCTTGAATACCTGTTCGAACGCCAGAAACTTGAGAATGCTAAGATTCACGGAAGGATGAAACCGAAGTCCCCCTTTGTAAGGGCCGATGGCGCTGTTCATCTGAACCCTGAAACCCCGGTTCACATGCATTTGCCCCTGATCGTCCACCCAGGGGACCTGAAAAATGATGGTCCTTTCCGGTTCCACAATTTTTTCCAGGACCCCTGATTCGCGGTACTGGGGATTTCGATCCAGGACCGGCTTCACCGTTTCCATCATTTCATGGCCGGCCTGATGGAACTCCTTTTCCCCCGGGTCCCTCGATTGCACGAGCTTCACAATGTCTGCCATGGATTTCCTCCTAAATCTGATGGGTTACTTGTTATTCTTCATCGTATTTTTCACCTCATGCCGCCACCATGATTCCTTCGCAACTCCGGCCGTCGATCTTTAAAAGAAAAGGCCTTGCGAGTCGCACATGCCGCAAAAAGGTCGTTTCATGAACGGCGGGCAAACTTTCGAGCCAAGACCAGTCAAAATAATCCCCTGAACCGGGATCTTCCGTCACGGTGAGGTAATGAATGCCCAGGGAGGTGATGTTCTGAAAGAAATGGGACCCCTGGGAGGGATCAGCCTTGATCCACTGGTTCCGAAGCTCGATGACGGCCCTCACACCGGAGATGTTCTTCCACTGCACGGGGATCCCCAGCCACCGGTCCGCCGACCCCCACCGTCCCGGTCCAACAAGAAGGTAGGGGCGTTTTTCCTTGAGGAG
>JAWOJI010000396.1:0-7381 GCA_046481735.1 Desulfatiglandales bacterium
CTATGAGGTCTACCTCAACGGCGTGCCGGTCAATCCGCTTCGCTACATCCTCAACTAGAGTTTTCTCATTCCATTTCTATCCGTATTTCTTTATAATAGGATTTTTGTAACAATTTGGCTTTTTGAAAACCTCATGAGCATCAGGCATGAGGGGCTCTCTCAAAACTGAACAACGAAGGTGCCACACCACCCTGCTTAGCTTTGGGCAATCGGTGAGGTGGGCGGAGGTTGTCCGGGGAACCGCCAGGAATGATCAGCCCTCGAAGTGCCTGTGGAGCCTCGCCGCCCGCCTTTGCTACCCGGTGCTTGCACAGTCTCCCCGCATGATCTTCGTTTTGCAGTTTTGAGAGAGACCCCCATGCTCGGGCCGGCAAACTTGAATTTCAAAAAGCTAACCTCGTTGAGAGAGAGACTCCCTTGCCTGATGCTCGTGAGTTTTTCGATAAACCAAAACGGTACCAGTTTTTTTGAGAGTTGAGCGAAAATAATGTTCGGGAACCTGATCAAAGGCATATTTGGGAGCAAGAACGAGCGGGAATTGAAGCGAATGGCGCCGGTCGTGGAAAAAATAAACGCCTTGGAGCCCCATTTCCAGTCGCTTTCCGATCCGGAACTCAAGGGGAAAACCGCTGAGTTCAAGGAGAGGATGTCAAGGGGAGAATTCCTTGACGAGCTTCTTCCGGAAGCATTTGCAGCCGTGCGGGAGACCTCCATGAGGGTCCTCGGCATGCGCCACTTCGACGTGCAGCTCCTGGGCGGCATGGTTCTTCACGAAGGCAAGATCGCTGAAATGAAGACCGGTGAAGGGAAAACCCTGGCCGCCACCCTCCCGCTTTATCTCAACGCCCTCACCGGTCAGGGCGCACACCTGGTGACGGTGAACGACTATCTGGCCAAGAGGGATGCAGCGTGGATGGGGGGCATTTACAACTTCCTGGGGATGTCCGTCGGCGTCATTGTTCATGGTATGGATGATCAAGCTCGTCGAGAAGCCTACGCATGCGACATCACCTACGGCACCAACAACGAATTCGGCTTCGACTACCTGCGCGACAACATGAAGTTCGATCTCAGGGAATTTGTGCAACGGGATTTCTGTTATGCCATCGTGGACGAGGTGGACAGCATCCTCATCGACGAGGCAAGAACCCCCTTGATCATCAGCGGGCCTGTGGAGCGGAGCGAAAACAAGACCTACATGGAGGTCAAGCCTCTGGTGATCAGCCTGCAAAAGAAGCAGAGCGGGATTATCCGTTCCATTCTCCACGAAGCGCGCACCTTGCTGGAGGGTGGGACGGACGGCGACAGAAGCATTGAACTTCTTCTCAAGATCAAGCGCGGGGACCCGAAGAACCCTGTGTTTCTTGACATCCTGGCCCAGCATCCGACTCTCAAGAAGGCCATTGACAACCTTGAGGCAACCTTGAGCTCTCAGAAAATTCTGCCGGAAATCGATACAGATCTTTACTGCGTCATCGACGAGCGAAGCAATGCGGTGGAGATGACGGACAAGGGGATCAGGTTCCTTTCCGGCAGCGGCATGGGCGATTTCGCTCTTCCCGACATCGAGGAGACGAGTCACCAGGTGCGTGAAGACCAAAGCCTGAGCCAGGAGGAAAGGGACCAAAAGCTGCGCGAACTTGAGGCGAAATATGTTCGCGCATCGGAACTGCTCCACGCGACACACCAGTTGATCAAAGCGTACTGGCTGTTTGAAAAGGACGTGCAATACGTGATCAAGGATGGACAGGTGGTGATCGTCGATGAGTTCACCGGAAGGATGATGCCCGGCCGAAGGTGGAGTGACGGTCTGCACCAGGCGGTGGAGGCCAAAGAGGGGGTGAGCGTTGCAGGTGAAAACCAGACCCTGGCTACGATCACTTTTCAGAATTTTTTCCGCATGTATGAGAAGCTGGGCGGCATGACGGGAACGGCGGACACTGAAGCAGCCGAATTCAACAGCACCTACAAACTGGATGTGGCGGTGGTACCCACCAACAAGCAGATGGTCCGCACCGATTACCCGGATGTGATTTACAAAACGGAGAGGGAAAAATTCAAAGCGGCCGTCGAGGAGATCAAGGAGCTTTATGAGCGGGGGCAACCTGTTCTTGTGGGCACCATCACGATCGAGAAATCGGAGATGCTGAGCAAAATGCTGGCCCGCGCAGGGATCCCCCATTCGGTCTTGAATGCCAAACATCACGAAAAGGAGGCGGAGATTGTAGCCCGGGCCGGGCAACCGAAAACGGTCACCATCTCCACCAATATGGCGGGCCGAGGGACGGACATCGTTCTGGGGGACGGCGTGGTCGGCCTCGGGGGCCTCCACATCCTAGGCACGGAGAGACATGAAAGCCGACGGATCGACAATCAGTTGCGGGGTCGTGCAGGAAGACAGGGAGACCCCGGCAGCTCGAGGTTTTATCTTTCTCTGGAGGATGATCTCCTTCGGATCTTCGGCTCGGAGCGGATCGCATCGGTGATGGGCCGCCTGGGAATGGAGGAGGGAGAGCCCATTGAACACAGTATCATCAGCCGGGCCATCGAGAACGCCCAGAAAAAAGTGGAGGCGCACAACTTCGACATCCGCAAGCATCTGCTCGAATACGACGATGTGATGAACACTCACAGGGAGATTATCTACTCCTTGCGAAAACAGATCCTTTCAGGAGAGGCGCTTGGAGAGATACTCCGCGACATGATAGACGAGAAGGTCGATTTCCTGGTGGATCAGTTCACGGATCCGAAAGAGGATCCCGAGTTCTGGGATGTGCAGGGTTTGAGGGAGAGCCTTTCCAGGATTTTCGGTTTCCGGCCGAAAGTCGGGCCGGAGGATATGGGGGAAGAGGATTTCTATGCTTTGAAACCCGAGGACCTTAAGGAAAAGGTGGGCGAAGAGGTCTGGATCGAGCACGAAAAGAGAGAAAATGAATTCGGCGCCGAGGATTACAAATCACTTCAAAAGTACATTCTTCTGCAAGTCATTGACAACCAGTGGGTGGCCCATCTCCAGAATATGGAGAGCATGAAGGAAGGGATCGGCCTAAGGGGCTACGGCCAGATGGATCCCCTGCGCGAGTACAAAAAGGAGGGATTCGCGCTCTTCGAGGGACTCATGGATCGCATCCGGGAGGAATCGCTCATGACGCTCTCCCGGGTTCGGATCATGAAGGAACGGCCTGTGGAGCAAGATCTGCCCAAAACGAGGAGAGGGGCCATGCAGTTCAGCCACGGCGATTCAGCTGGGAGGCAGGAGACGGTCAAGAGGGAAGGGAAGAAAATCGGCAGGAACGAGCCCTGTCCATGCGGAAGCGGGAAGAAGTACAAGAAATGCTGCGGAAAGGCCGGCTGAAGGGTGAGACGGAATGGGTGACGATGACTGCATTGTGAAAGGCTTCAAGGCAAGCGCGGTGGCGGCGGGAATCAAGAAGGCCGGAGGATCGGACTTGGCCCTCATCTTCTCCGAGCGGGAGGCCTCGGCGGCCGGGGTTTTCACCACCAACAAAGTCAAGGCGGCGCCGGTCATCCTGAGCCAGGAGCACGTTCGAAAGGGAAAGGCGAGAGCGATCGTCGCGAACGCAGGAAATGCGAATGCGTGCACCGGTCGGGCGGGGTACCTCACGGCAAGGCGCACTGCGGAGATCGCAGCCCGGGCACTGGGCGTTCAAACCGAGGAGGTCCTGGTCGCCTCAACAGGAGTGATCGGGGCCCCCCTCAACGTGGATCTCATCTCCCGAGCGATGTCGGGCCTCGTGGAAGCCCTTTCACCAGGAGGGCTTTCAGCAGCCGTTCAGGCTATCATGACCACCGATTCCTTTCCCAAGAAAGCTCAGGCTGAGGGGGTCGCCGGCGGAAAGACCTATAGGATCGCCGGCATCGCAAAGGGCGCGGGGATGATTATGCCCGCCATGGCGACCATGCTCTGTTTCGTCCTGACCGACTTGGCCATTGACAGCGGCCTTTTGAAGAAGACTCTGGGTTCCGCCGTAAACAGCACCTTCAACAGGATCACGGTGGATGGGGACACAAGCACCAACGACGTTGTGTTCGTCCTTGCCAACGGCGCGGCAGGAAACGGCGATTTGGACTCCGCAGATCTGGACGGGTTCGAGCAAAGCCTGACCCGCGTGTTGGGAGAACTGGCCGCCATGGTAGTCAAGGACGGGGAAGGGGCTACCAAGGTCATCAAGATTCATGTCAAGGGCGCGATGTCGCAGGACGATGCAGGAAGGGCGGCTAGGACCGTTGCCAACTCAACCCTGGTCAAAACCGCTTTCTACGGACAGGATCCCAACTGGGGAAGGATTATGGCCGCCCTCGGCCGTTCCGGAATTGCGATGAAGGAGGAGCAAACCAGTATCTGGGTGGATGGTGTAAAGATCGTGGATCAGGGTGTCGGGGAGGGGGTGATTCGTGAAAAGGAGGCGGCGGAAAGGATGAAAAATCCCGCCTTCGACGTCACAGTCGATCTCGGCCTGGGAAGCTGCGAAGATACGGTCTTGACCTGTGACCTGACCCATGAATACGTGAGCATCAACGCACACTACCGCACCTGAACTGGAAGGAGGAGTTTTCATGAAGGAGGCGATGAGCGGGATCGGATGTACGCTGGTGCTGGCCACGCGAAACCCGGGCAAGATCGCGGAGTTCCAGGAACTGCTTTCCGGATTTCCTGTTGAAATCAAAGGCCTCGACGCGTTCGGCCCCACTCCTGCCGCCGTAGAGGACGGCGCCACGTTTGAGGAAAACGCTTATAAAAAAGCCCTGTTTACAGCGAAGATCCTTGGGCTCCCGGCACTTGCCGATGACTCCGGTTTGGTGGTTCCCGCACTGGGGGGAGACCCGGGCGTGAGATCCGCAAGGTATGCCGGCAATGGAACGGGTGATCTGGAGAACAACCTCAAACTGCTCAGGGCCATGGCGGGAATAAAAAACAGAAAGGCTGTATTTGAGTGCGTGATTGCCTTGGCGGTTCCGAGAGGGCCAGCCCTGATCTACGAAGGGAAGTGTGAAGGAGAAATCGCCGAGGCGCCGGCCGGCTGCCAGGGATTCGGCTACGATCCCATCTTCTATTACCCGCCCCTGCAAAAAACCTTTGCACAAATGTCTTCTGAGGAGAAAAACCGGGTCAGCCACAGGGGGAAAGCCATGGCGGAATTCCGTGAAGAGTTTGAAAAGGTGTTGGGCTGGTTGAGACAGAGACTTGCAGAGGAGCCGGTTTCATGGTAAAAAACAAAACTTGGTGAAAAATTGAGCATTTTGAAAACCTCACGAGCACCAGGCATGGGGATCTCTCTCAAAATAGAAAAGAAATAGAGATTGCCTGAAGCTGAACACGGTGATGTGCCGACTTCCTTTTTAGCTTTTGAGAAAGACCCCCATGCCCGGGCCGGCAAACTTGAATTTCAAAAAGGCAAGCGGCTGCAAAGGCTTGTTTTTTGAGAAGGGCGTTGACACCGTTTTTTGAATGCATACTTTTATCCTGTAGTTTACACCATACGACGGCTGATTAGGAGGCTAACATGTTCGAAGTTACAACAAAAGCGGATGAGATGATCCAGGATTTCTTCCAGGGCAAGGATGATAAGCGAATCATAAGAATCTTTCTTTCCCAAGGCGGCTGATCCGGGCCCTCTCTGGGCATGGCTCTGGACGAGCCTAAAGAAGACGACGAAATCATGGATAACAACGGGATCACCTACCTGATGAACAAGCAACTTCTGGAGCAGGTAAAACACGTGACCGTGGATTTTGTGGAATCGGCCTACGGTTCCGGCTTTTCCATTACCTCGGGTCTTGCAAAAGGCAATTCCTGCGGAAGTTGTTCCTGCTAAAACGTAAACCGCCGCAGCCCCTGTGACGAATGCAGGGGCTGCGTTTTTTTATGTCAATGAGAGCGTTCAGCGTTCAGGCAAGTAAAGCCGGTCTATTCCCGCTTTTCTTGATCGGTGAACCTCTGAACCCGTGAACCCTTCAACCTCGAATCCCTGAACCCGGAACCTTCAATCTTCCAATCCTCTATGCCACCGACTTTGTTGCTTTGCCCCTTTACACAATTCGCGTTTTGAAGTAGAGATTGCCATAGCCTTTTCTCTTTTTGAAACTGATTGCTGAAGGATATGGATACTATTTGGTATTGAGCCATGATCAGGGAGCGGGTGAAAGCGATTCTGGAAGAGTTGCCGCCGGGCGTCCAGCTTGTGGGGGCGGCAAAAACGCGCACCCCGGAAGAGATTCTAGAAGCCGTTGATGGGGGGCTGGAAATCGTTGGGCAGAATTACGTGCAGGAGGCGGAAAGAGCCTTTGAAGTGATCGGGAACCGGGTCAAATGGCACATGATCGGGCACCTTCAGACAAACAAGGCGAAAAAGGCGGCCAAGGTCTTTGACATGGTGGAAACCGTCGGTTCCACAAGGCTTGCCCAGGAACTCGACAAGGTTTGCGGGAAAATGAACAAGGTCATGCCAATCTTAATCGAGATCAACAGCGGCGAGGAAGAGCAGAAGGCAGGTGTTATGCCCGAGGAGGCAACGGCGTTGATCGAGGAAATCAGCGGCTTTCAGCATGTCCGTGTCATGGGGTTGATGACCATGGGCCCGTTTGAAGGAGACCCTGAAGATTCCAGGCCTTATTTTCGGAAAACCAGGCGGATTTTTGACCAGATCAAGGCCATGAATCTTCCGAGAGTGGAGATGCGGAACCTTTCCATGGGCATGTCCAACTCCTATAAAGTGGCCGTGGAGGAAGGGGCGAACATCGTCCGGATCGGAACGCTGTTGTTCGGGGAAAGGGAGTAAGAAAAAGCGCTAACGTGCGCTAAGGTTCCTCATATGGCTGAAGCCGAAAAACAAGAACCGAACGTCAAGGGACAGAGCACATCACCCAACCTGCCATGCGCGACCTGCGACATGCAGCCTGCAACCTGCAGTTCCCAACCGGAGCCTGCAACGTGAAACCTGAGCCCTTCGACTTTCGGCCCGACGGTTTCACGGGATCGCCCCCACGGACATGAGCCGCTTGGCCAAAGAAATGAAGCGACTCATGGGAAAGGCTCTCCACAGTCGCGAGATGATCAGTGACGGCGACCATGTCATGGTTGCCGTCTCAGGAGGCAAAGACAGTCTTTCCCTTTTGTGGCTTCTGAAAGAGCAACGCAGGAGGGCCCCGATCTCCTTCAAGCTCACGGCCGTCCATGTGGACCCCGGTTTCGGGGCCTGCTCAGGGGAACGGATGGAAGCGTTTTTTCTCGCCCACGGTTTTGATCACAGGGTCATCCGAAGCGATTTCGGCCCCGTCACCCACAGCGCAGAAAACAGGGAAAACCCGTGCTTTCTATGCTCTCGACTGCGGCGGAAGACACTTTTTAACCTGGCGGCGG
>JAWOJI010000408.1:0-5281 GCA_046481735.1 Desulfatiglandales bacterium
GGGAAACCGCCCTGGTGAAGGTCCGGGCAAAGCCGGAGAACCGGGCCGAGATCCTGAGGATGGCGGATATTTTCCGGGCAAGGGTCGTGGATGTGGGGACGGAGTTTTACACCCTGGAGGTGACGGGAGACGAAGGGAAGATCAATGCCTTCCTGAAGCTGCTGAAACCGCTGGGCATCAAGGAAATTGCAAGAACAGGCGCAGTGGCGCTTGCAAGAGAACGAAAGTGAAAGAAAGGAGCAGTGATGGCAGACATTGATTTTGGCGGCGTGGTGGAAGAAGTGATTACCTCGGAGGAGTTTCCTCTGTCGAGGGCAAGAGAGGTTCTCAAAAAGGAAAGGATTGCCGTTCTGGGCTACGGCGTCCAGGGTCCGGGACAGGCTCTGAACCTGCGGGACAACGGCTTTTCCGTGATCGTGGGGCAGAGGGAAGAAGAGCCCCGCTACTGGCAAAAGGCCGTCGAGGACGGTTTTGTGCCCGGGAAAACCCTGTTCCCGATCCAGGAGGCGGCAAAGAGGGGAACCATGATCCTGTACCTCCTGTCCGACGCCGGCCAGATGGCGGCGTGGCCGATGGTGAAGGAGTGCTTGAATGAAGGGGATGCGCTCTATTTTTCCCACGGCTTTTCCATCGTGTACAAGGAACAGACCAAGGTGATTCCTCCGAAGAACATTGACGTGATCCTGGTGGCGCCGAAGGGGTCGGGCCGCTCCGTGCGGGCGAATTTCCTGGACGGCAGCGGCATCAATTCAAGTTATGCCGTGTTCCAGGATCATACGGGAAGGGCCAGGGAGAGAACCCTCGCTCTGGGCATTGCCGTCGGGTCAGGATACCTTTTTCCCACGACCTTTGAAAAAGAAGTGCAAAGCGACCTTACCGGCGAACGAGGGGTACTCATGGGATGCCTGGCAGGGGTGATGGAAGCCCAGTATGATCTGCTGCGAAAGCACGGCCACAGCCCCAGTGAGGCTTTCAACGAGACCGTGGAAGAGCTTACCCAGAGCCTGATCCGGCTGGTGGCTGAAAACGGCATGGACTGGATGTATGCCAACTGCAGCACCACGGCTCAAAGGGGGGCCCTTGACTGGAAAGGAAGATTCAAGAAGGCGGTCGCACCAGTGTTTGACGAATTGTATGAGAGCGTTGTGAGGGGCGAGGAAACCCGAATCGTGCTGGAAGCCAACAGCGCTGCGGATTACCGGGAGAAGCTGGAAAGGGAGCTGGCGGAGATGCGCAATTCAGAGATGTGGAGAGCCGGGGCTGCGGTGAGGAGCCTGAGACCGGAGAACCGCAAGAAGTAGATTCGGGAGAAAAGATGTCTACGAAAACTTATAACATCGGTGTGATCCCCGGAGATGGAACCGGGCCCGAAGTGGTGGCCGAAGGCATAAAGGTGCTGAAGGCCCTGGCAGGGCGCTCCGGGTTCGTTCTTCAGTTCCAGAAATTTCCTCTTGGGGGAGAGGCCTACCTGAATCAGGGCATCTTGCTGCCAGGGGACCTGATCGAGGAATTGAGGGAAATGGATGCCCTTTACCTCGGCGCCATCGGGCATCCGGATGTAAAGCCGGGAATCCTCGAAAGAGAAGTGCTCCTGAAACTCCGGTTTGAACTGGATCTCTACATCAACCTGAGACCCGTGACGCTCTACCCGGGAGTTCAAACGCCGCTGCGGGAAAAAGGCCCGGAACACATTGATTTCCTGGTGGTCCGGGAGAACACGGAAGGGCTTTATGCGGGGGGGGGCGCTTTTTTCAAGAAGGGAACTCCCGACGAGATCGCCATCCAGGAATCCGTGAACACGAGGAAGGGTGTGGAGCGCTGCATCCGGTACGCCTTTGAAATGTGCCGGCGAAGGAACAAGAGAAAGCACCTCACCCTGTGCGGCAAAACCAACGTGCTCGTGTACGAGTCGGATCTCTGGTACCGGGTGTTTCGGGAGACGGCAGCGGAGTACCCGGACGTTGATACCGGGTACCAGCACGTGGACGCCCTGTGCATGTGGATGATCAAGAATCCCGAGTCTTTTGACGTGATCGTGACAAACAACATGTTCGGGGATATCATTACGGACATCGGAGCCATTATCCAGGGCGGCCTCGGCATCGCGGCAGGAGGCAACATCAATCCTGAAGGAACGGCCATGTTCGAGCCCATCGGCGGGTCTGCGCCGAAGTACACCGGGCTCAACAAGATCAACCCCATGGCCGCCATTGCTGCTGCCCATATGATGGTTGATTATCTGGGCGAAAAAGAGGCGGCGGAGCGCCTGCTCAACGCGATTCGGGCAGTTCTCAAGAACGACCTCAAGAGCCTTGATGCAGGCAAAATGGGTCTTACCACCCAGGAGGTGGGAGATCTGGTGGCCGGCTATCTTAAGGGGTGAGGTGTGAGGGAACCGAAGGAAAGCGGCCCGGAGCAGTGCTCCCCTGACAGAAGGTGGCAGGCCATGCTGACGGAGTACCTTGGGGAGCACGGGATTCGCTTTCCCGAGGACCCAAAAATCCTCAACATCGGCTGCGGCAACAATGTCCAATGGAATTTTCTCGCAGTCACAGGGTATCTCTTGGCCTTGGGTCTGGGCCCGCCCCACTACGTGGGCGTGGATTTGCGGGAGGAGGCGTTTGCCCAGGCCGAAGAGCATTTGGCCGGCCTGGTTCATTTTGTTGCCGCGGATGCGCGGCAACTCTCCCGTCACGTGGAAGGGCCGTTCCATCTCATCGTGGTAGAACACCCGAATCTTTCCACATCGGCCGAGGGGCCCAGGATCTGGCGTCAGGTTTTCGAGGAAGCTGCATCGCTGCTGGCTCAGGACGGCGCCTTGATTCTGACCAGCTTCTGGCTGAACGATCACATTCCTGCTCAAGTGAACATCGAAAGGGCAGGGTACCGGCTGTTATTCAGCGGCACAAACAGGTATCCGGGAAGGACATTCGACACCCTGGCCACGGGAGAAAGCCTGCAGGCGGACAAGTACATCCTGATTGCGGCAAAGAGGGAGTCGTTATGAGGGACCTCAGGGTCGGTGCAGTTTGTATGCGTTCGGAGACTGGGAAAATCTCCAAGAATATCGAAAAAACGTCTTTCTACGTTTCGAAAGCCTCCAAGGCCGGCGCCGATGTGATCTGCTTTCCCGAACTTTCCATCACCGGGTATACGCTCCTGGAACCGAGCCGGGTCTGGGAAGATCTTGACCAGGATGCGGTCATGGAAAGCATCCTTCGCATGGCTCGGGAAAACAACGTGGTCATCCTTGCAGGGCTTGTTGAAAGGTCGGATAAAGCCGGACCCTGGATCAGCCACATTGTGGCAGGGCCCCGGGGCCTGTTGGGGATCTACAGAAAAACCCATCTCTCCCCTCCCGAGTCGGGGAGATATGAAGCAGGGCAGGATCTCACGGTCTTTTCAAGTGATCTTGCCGTCTTCGGCATCCAACTCTGCTATGAAACCCACTTTCCTGAACTCAGTACGGTCATGGCTCTCAGAGGAGTGGAAGTGCTCTTCCTTCCCCATGCCTCCCCCCGTGGGAGACCTGCAGAAAAGCTTGAGAGCTGGCAAAGGCACATCCCCGGCAGGGCGTTTGACAACGGATTTTTTGTCATAGCTTGCAACCAGGCTGGAACCAACAAGGAGGGCCTTTCCTTCCCGGCCGTGGCCATGGCACTCGGCCCCGACGGACGGGTTCTGGAGACTTACAAGGGAAAGGGCGAAGGGCTCATGCTCGTGGATCTCAAATCAAGCGTGCTTGATGAAGTGAGAAACCACAGGATGCGCTATTTTCTTCCCCACCGAAGGCCGCAGCTCTACCGAGAGGTTTCCTCTTCAGCTTCCCATCGGGCTCGTTTCACCGACCATGAATAGTTGCGGCTTCGAAAGAAGCGCTCCATAGAAAAAGGCACCCGAGGAGTGTGTGAACCGCGCTCCCGGTGCCTCTCGCTTCCCTGGCAGGAAGAACGCCTAAACGCAGCCTGTAGGCTTGGGCAAACCGGCCATCTTGCAGGCGCCCTTGCCCGGTCCCGATGGAAACAGCTCGTAGATATATTTCAGCTTGAAACCGGTGACCTTGGAAAGAATTCTCACCATGGGCGCGATGCCGTTTTTCTTGTAGTAATCCTGAAGCACATTGACGACCTTCCAGTGCTCTTCCGTCATCTCTTCAATGCCCTCGGTCTGCTTCACATGCTGCACCCACGATTCGTTCCAATTGTTGAAATCATCGATGAAGCCGTCTTCATCCACGTTAAAGGTTTTTCCTTCAAACTCTACTGTTGGCATAGATTCCACCCTCCTTTTATTTGTAATCGTGATAGGTTAGGCATTCAGGCAACAAGATTTTTTTGTATAGACCATATTTCCGGTGATGTCAATCCTTCTTTTTCATGTCCGTTGCGATTTTGTGTTTCCTGAACAGAACGGCCTGCTTGAAAAGGGTTTGAGCCCAGCGGCTGTTTCCTCCTGCGTGGATATGGGTGTACAAGGCAAGGAGATTTTTCCTGCACAAACCGTCTCTTTCGCCGTCAAGCCCCCAGCCCCGCAGGACTTTGAAGACGGCCTTGAGCTTTTCCGAATCTGCAATCACGGCTTTGGAATAGTGGAACTCATGGCCTTTGAGAGTTTCGCCGACCGCATAATAGGGGTTCTTTTGGAGCGCCTCGAGAACCGTGTATCCATGACCCTGAGGCCTTTTCCCCAGCACAAAGCTGACGGGCAGGGCCCCTACCATGGGGTAATTTCTCTCTTCCACGATGAGATGTTCGCCAAGGTACATCAATCCGCCGCACTCGGCATAAACAGGCACCCCGTCTTCTATGGACTGTTTTAACGCTTGTTTGAAGTCCGTGTTGTTTGCCAGGGTCTGGGCCTGGACCTCGGGAAATCCTCCGCCAATGTAAATCGCATCGAGGTCGGGGATTCCCCTGTCCTTCGTGGAATCAATATCGACCAGCGTTGCCCCCAGATCTGTGAGTTGCCCCAGATTTTCAGGGTAATAAAACCAGAAAGCATAATCCCGGATGACCCCGATTCGAGGGGAGGAAGGCGCCGGAGAAAACAGCTTTTGTGCATGCCGGGGTTCGGCAGAGTCGCTCAGCGGGCTTGCATCCCGGGCCACTTTTAAGAGGGCGTCCTGGTCCAGATATTTCTCCACCACCGTCGTGGCCCAGTCAACGGCTTTTGCCGCAAATTGCCTTTCCTGTTGGGGGATGAGTCCCATGTGCCTTTCAGGGAAAACGTCTCCCTTGAGTTTTGGAACGGCGCCGACCACCGGGATGCCGCAGTACTGCTC
>JAWOJI010000018.1:0-7695 GCA_046481735.1 Desulfatiglandales bacterium
AGAAGAATCTGGCACGATGCAGGTGCACGTATGATCCGTGCTCCCGGAAGGGGATATGCTGCGACTGCGTTTCCTACCACCTCAAAATGAGGCAATTGCCCGGGTGCGTTTTTTCAGAAAAAGCGGAGGCGACTTTCGATCGGTCTTTCGAACACTTCGCCCGTCTTGTCCAAGGTGGGAAGATCTGAAAATGATAGTGTTCAGGGGTTCAGAGTTCAGAGTTCAGGGGGGGGATGTCTCACAGATCCTTGAATAACGAAAATGGTCGGGACGACTGGATTTGAACCAGCGACTCCCGCGTCCCGAACGCGGTGCTCTACCAGACTGAGCCACGTCCCGACAACGAGGGGAATATACAGCAAAGAAACACCTTAGGCAAGCGCTATTTCCGGTTTTCCAAACCGCAGATTTCATACAACGCCCCTTCGGGGCTTTGATTCCCGCAAAGCTGAAAGGATTTCCACAAGGTTTCGCATGATTCTGGCTGTCGCCCCCCAGATCACCTCTCCGTCAAACCTGTACGCAAGATTCTTGTAGGTCCTGCCTCCATACTCCACCGGCAGAATTTCCTCCTTTCCGAAAAAAAACTTTAGGGGAACCATGACAACCCTCTCGACTTCTCCGGAATTGGGACGGAAGGGATAAGGGTAAGGGATCTTCCCCACAAAGGAATGGATAATGTAATTCGAAGACAATGTGCGGGCGTCGTCAATGCGCCCCAGAACCGTCACGTATTGCCGCAGCAGCCCTATCTCCTCTTCGCTTTCCCGCAACGCCGTGTCCAGGAGGGAACGATCTCCCTCATCGATCCGGCCCCCAGGAAAGGACATCTGCCCCTTGTGAACCTCGACGATGTCGGTTCTCTTGGTGAACAGAATCTTGTACTCCCCCCCCTCGTTCAAGAGGGGAATCAGCACGGATCCGCGACGGCAAAGAGCCTCCCTGTCCTCGATCAGCCTGGGCGCCCTTCGGGCCAAGAGCGCCTGGATGCGAAGAGGCAAATCATCCCGTTCAAGCATTTCGTCCGTCATGGGTTTGGCACCGCTCTCGTGGAGGGTGAAGGAGGCGCCTTCTCAATCACGGTCAATATCTTGCCCCCTCTGAAAATCGTCACCCTTCCCGTAGATTCTGAAATCGCCAAGGCCACCGAATTGGTTGCCTGGGTAATGGCGGCGGCCGCCGCGTGTCTCGTACCCAGGCCCTGGGGGAGCGCCTCGCCGTGGTACCCTGCGTTCAGGTACCTCCCCGCAGCGAGGACCACTCCGTCTTCCCGGATCACAAAAGCACCGTCGATGGAGGAGAACTCCTTGAGACTCTCCTTCACCTGAGGCTGATTGATGTTCAAGATTTCCTCCGAATGGCCTTTAAAAGGATTGAACACAAGCTGGCTCGACATGGAAAGGACCTTTTCATGGTCCCCCAGGACAAAAATGGATCCCACCGGTTTCCCCTCCCTCCCTTCATAGGCCAATTCCAGGACGATCCCCAGGAGCGTCTCGAACACCTCGGGCTTCATTTCCGGGAGGAAGGAATCTTTGCCTCCGCCGCTGAAGAGCTCGGATTCCAGGCTCACCTCCACAAGCATGATGGTGTCCATGTAACCCTGCTCCGGCACGCCGCCGACACAGACGATGACATCCCCGCTTTTCAGAAGCCCCTTTGAGATGGCTGAGAGGAAACCTATCTTCAGGAAGCCGATGCGGGTGAGCTGAACATCGGGCAGGAGAACGGAATGAAAATTCAGGGCCGCGGATTTTTCCACGCACTCTTTTCGCCTCGTGATCAGGATCAGCTTCATTTCGCTTTTGATCTTTTCAAAGGGTGCGAGATCCTTCGTGCTGTCCATGTAAAAGAGAAGGGCGTCCGCGCCGATCTTTTTTGCAATAGAGATGCCTTCCTTGATCACGATGTTTGTCCATCGCGAGGGCGCCATCTTGTCCTGGCTTTTCTCCGGGCCGGTGTTCTTCCTCTCAGTTTTTCCCGAAGACTTGCCTTCCCCTTTCTTGCTTCCTTCTTTCATTGCAGGAGCCGCCTTTCCCACGCTCAAGAAGCATCGATGCTTCCAAGAGTAGAATCATACTATCATTTTGGCTGTATGAAACTTTGATGAGGATCATGGCTCTCTTTCTCTTGCTCCAAGGCCGCTGGAGGCGGCCAGGGCTCCCAGGCTGGTCTTTTTTTACGGTTTATCTACGAGGGAGTTTTGCCCCCTCCCGCTGTTCCCCTCGCATCCGCTCGGGGCCAGGGGTTTCCCCCATAGATAAACCGTGAAAAGACGGCGCCTTCCCGCCAGTCGCTCAAGAAAGAGAACCATGATCCTCAGAGCTTTTCGAAACAGCTGCTAAACTGATACGAATCATAAAGGATTTGTTGAATGGAATCAACCCCCGAGGCCCAGGTTGACAGGCGCCGCAAAACGCGGTATGCACCTGTAGATCCTGCTGAACTGCACTCTGAATCCAAAAGGAGGATAGGGGCATGACGGAAGAACAAGTGGGAACGGTGGTGAAGTTCTTCTCCAAGCCGAGTGTGGCGGCTATTGAGGTGACCGGAGGAGGCATCAAGCAGGGGGATACCCTGCGCTTCAAGGGTCACACAACGGAGTTCACGGACGTCACAGTGAGCATGGAGCTCGACAACCAGCCGATCGTCCAAGCCAAAGCCGGTGATTTGATCGGCATCAAGGTGAAGGAAAGGGTTAGGGAGAGCGACAAAGTCTACAAGGTCGTGGATTGATCCTCCATATGTTTCAAGGCCTCGGGGATCAGTTTCCGAACCAGTTCCTCTCTTTCGAACACATTCATTCGCTGAAATGCGTCGTAGGCGACATGGTCGCGGCTCAGGGCGGGGGTGTTTGCCTGAAGCCTCGGCGCCAGGCGCTCGAATCCCAGAATCAGGTCAACCAACGTAAACTCCTCTCCGGGGTAGTTCTCCAGCCATCCCAGCCTTTTCATATACTCGAAACGGGTCCGATCGAGAAGAAAGAGGTAGCGGTCCAGGACGGCCATTTTCTCCTGCGGATCGATTTCGCTGAATTCAAAACCGGAACCAAGATTCTTCACATTCATGATCAGGTCAAGCAGGTAGAACGTGCTTTTCTCTTTCCCGTAACCAAGGGAGATGAGCGTTTTGGTGGAGATGTCGGAGAGATGGGTTTCCAGTCCGAAATCTTCCTGGAACTGGCTTTTCCAGTTCCTGTAGCCCCTGCGCACAGCCATCTCCAGCCGGGCTTTTTTGATCTCAACAACTTCCGTCACGTCCCAATCTCTTCCATTTTCTGCTGCAGGAACAGAAACCCGCACTTCACGCAGTTTTCAGCCTTGAGCTGCGTGAAACCGCATTCCGGGCACACGGTGAAATCTTCGAAAGACTTGACCTCAGCGCAGAAACGTCCTCGGTCGGGCTCTCCGGATTCTCCCTGCTCTTGGATATGAACCTTGCCTCCTGCGCGCTGCAAGGCTTCGGCATATTCGCGCGCTTCTCCGAGGGTTAGATGTTGCTTCAGAACCATGGGGGTGTTCTCCAGGATGTGTTTTGCGGCTCTCCGGGAAACCCCGAATTGGGAGGACATGCCGTTCATGAATTGGAGTTCCGTCTCCGTGAGGCCCATAAAAACAATCCGATATCTCCTTGCCATTCAGGCAACCTCCTGTGGGGGTGATTTCGCGGGGTCTTCAACTCAGGCAGGCGTTCACAAAACCGTAGAACAAGGGGGCCGGAGCCTCCATTCTCGACTTCAGTTCGGGGTGGGCCTGGGTCGCTACAAAGAACTTGTGATGGGGCAATTCGATGAATTCCACCAGCCTTCCGTCCTTTGAAGATCCGGAAAAAACCATTCCTTTCTCCGTGATCGTGGAATGATACACGGGGTTCACTTCGTATCGGTGCCTGTGTCTTTCAGCGACTTCTTCGGCCCGGTAGAGGGAGCGGACAAGGGACCCTTCTTTCAACACAGCTTTGTAGGCTCCCAGCCGCATGGTTCCGCCCTTCTCTGAGACGCCCTTTTGTTCCGGAAGAATGTCAATTACCGGGTGGGGAGTGTTTGGGTCGATCTCCATGGAATTTGCCCCTTCCAGGCCGCACACGTTCCTGCCGAATTCGATGACTGCCAGTTGAAGCCCCAGGCACAAGCCCAGAAAAGGAATATTCCGCTCTCTCACGGCCCGAATAACCTTGATTTTTCCTTCCGTGCCCCGATGACCGAAGCCTCCCGGCACAACCACCCCATCCACGCCCTCAAGGAAAGAGATGTCCTCCAACGTCGAGGTGTCCACCAGTTTCAGGTTGATTCTGCAACTCAGGTGGGCTGAACAATGGTTGAAGGACTCGATAATGGAGGCGTACGAGTCCTCCAGCCTTGTGTATTTGCCGCACATGGCCACTGTGATCTCTCTCGTGGGATTTCTCAGGTTGTCGATCCATCCTCTCCACCGCGTCATATCTGGTGGGCTGTAGATATTGAGCTTCTTGTGGAGAATGGCCGGGAGCCCTTCCTGCTCGAAGATGAGGGGGATCTCATAGATGTCTTCCACGTCCAGGCCCGTGATTACCGCCTCCGGATCGACATCGCAGAAATTCGAGATCTTTGTCTTTACTTCCTGGGACAGAAATTGCGAGCACCTTCCGATAATCACATCCGGAAAGATCCCTCTTTGCTTCAAAAGATTCACGCTTTGCTGGGTCGGCTTGGACTTCTGTTCGTGAACCCCGTAAGGAATCGGCACGTAGGTCAGATGCACATACGCTATGTTGTCCCGACCCGCATCCTCCTTCATTTGCCGAACAGACTCGAGGAACAATTCATTTTCGATGTCCCCGACCGTTCCGCCGATTTCCACAATGACCAGGTCCGCCGATTCCTCCCTTGCAATCTCGAAAATGTGGTTCTTGATGACATCGGTCACGTGCGGGATGTACTGAACTGTTTTTCCCAGATAGTCCCCTCGTCTTTCCTTTTGCCTCACCATGTCGAAAACTTTGCCCATGGTGAGGTTCCACTTGGACTTGCAGGTCACCCCCAGGAAACGTTCGTAATGGCCGAAGTCCATGTCCACTTCTCCCCCATCGTCGAGCACGAAAACCTCTCCGTGTTCGTAGGGGTTCATTGTCCCGGGATCCACGTTGAGGTATCCGTCGCATTTGATCGGCACGATTCGGAGACGAGAGGAGAGCAGATGACCTATGGAGGCGGCAGCTATGCCTTTCCCGAGGCCTGAAAGAACACCGCCTGAAACGATAATGTATTTGGTGGGCATTTTTGTTACGGCGACCCGGCGCAAAATAGGATTATTTTCGATAAAATGTATAAGGTTTTTGGCGCCCAGTCAAGGAGAGCGTCAAAAGGATGGCAAAATACCGTGCTCTTGGGATATAGTCCCATGCAAATGACCTCGATCATCGCCATTGTGGGCCGACCCAATGTCGGCAAGTCAACCCTATTCAACCGGATCAGCAGGTCGAGGGACGCTCTCGTGGATGATCAACCCGGGGTGACCCGTGACCGCCTTTACAGAACCGTGCGATGGGGAGAGGCGGAGTTCACCGTCGTAGACACAGGGGGCTTTGACGACTCAGACGGTGAGCGCCTCCTGGAACAGGTTCGTGCACAGGTTCTCACAGCCATTGAAGAAGCGGACAGAATCGTATTCATGGTTTCGGGCCGGGACGGTCTGCTGCCCGGAGACGAGGAACTAGCGGATCTTCTCCGCCGGTCCGGGAAACCGGTTTTTGTAGCCGTCAACAAGATCGACGGCCCCGAGCATGAAAACCTTGTGGCGGATTTCTATCGGCTGGGGCTCGAAAAGGTGCACGCCCTCTCAGCAGCGCACGGATACGGATTGAGAGGCCTCATGGAGGACGTCGCCGCCGACCTCCCCCTGCCCGCGGAGCAAGAGCAGGAGGGGGACTCGATCAGGGTGGCCATCCTGGGGAGACCGAATGCCGGCAAGTCCTCACTGATCAACAGGATCCTTGGGTTTGAGCGTCTGGTGGTGAGTGAATTGCCGGGCACGACCCGAGACTCCATCGACACTTTGTGCACCTTGAACAATCAACCCTTTCTTTTCATAGACACGGCAGGGCTGAGGAGAAAAGCCCGGGTCAAGGAAAAAATCGACAAGTTCTCCATGATCAAGGCCCTTCGCAGTTTGGATCGATGCCACATCGCCGCGGTGGTGCTCGACGCGGCCGAAGGGGTTGCGGAACAAGATGCCCGGATATGCGGTTATGCCTTTGAGCGCGGGCGGGGACTCATCCTGGTGGTAAACAAATGGGATCTCGTGAGAGAAGATCCTGAAAAGAAAAAGCGCCTCGAAGAGGCGATTGATCGTCAGCTCCACTTCGTCTCATTTGCGCCGATGCTCAAGCTTTCTGCGCTGACGGGGGCAGGAGTCCGGAAGCTTCCCGGGACCGTCGTCGATCTTTACAGGCAATACTCGTTCCGGGTTGCTACCGGAGCCCTGAACAAGGCGATTCAGGAAATTGTGGACGGCACACCGCCGCCGCGGGTCGGCAATGCAACCCTGAGAGTGTTCTATGCAACCCAGGCCGGGACCAAACCGCCCACTTTTGTTCTCTTTGTAAACCGGCCCGACGCCGTCCACTTCTCCTATCACCGATTTCTGGTAAATCGGTTGAAGGAAAACCTGGGGCTCCAAAAGACGCCCATCAAGGTCGTCTTTAAGAAGAAGTGAAGAATTGGAAATTGCAGTCATCTTACTTGACCGCTTTCGAACCACAATATCTAAAAGAAGGAGCAGGGAACTCATGAAAATTAGCATCAAGATCGGCAAACTCAGTATGCAGGCAGAGCTCAACGACTCTCCGACAGCCAGGAAAGTGGCCGAGGCGCTTCCAATCAAGGCATCCTTCAACACCTGGGGCGACGAGATTTATTTCGGAATCCCCGTCAAGGCAGATCTCGAAGAATCGGCTCAGGAAGTGGTGGAAATAGGGGATCTGGGTTATTGGCCGCCGGGAAAGGCGTTTTGCATCTTTTTCGGACAGACTCCCGCAAGCCGGCCCGGCAAAATCATGCCTGCCAGCGCAGTCAACATGCTCGGGAAGGTTCTCGGTGATGCGACCGAGTTCAAGAAAGTCATGGACGAGCGGGAAGTGGTCTTGGAGGCTGCGTAAGCCGGGCTACGCGAAATCCGCCCCGGCGGATTTCATCCTCTCCGCAAGGTGCGTGTAGCGCTGCATGATCCTGTCGTTCTTGACGCCCATGGCTAGAGCTCTCTTGCTCCCCACGATGACCGCCAACTCCTTGGCCCTCGTAACAGCCGTGTATATGAGGTTCCGTTGAAGGAGCAGATGGTGCTGCGAAAGAATCGGAACGATGACTGCAGGATACTCGCTGCCCTGGGATTTGTGAACGGATATGGCATAGGCGTGCACCAATTCGTCGAGTTCCGATGCCTCATAGGGCACAGGGACGCCGTCGAATGTCACGGTCAGGACCTGCTCTTCCCGGTCTATGGAGGTGATTCTCCCGATGTCGCCGTTAAATACCTCCTTGTCATAATTGTTCCTCACCTGCATGACCTTGTCCATGAGGCGAAATGTCCGCTCGCCCATCACCATTTCATCACCGGAAGGGTTGAGGGCTTGCTGCAGTTTCCTGTTGAGATTCTCTGTTCCCGCCAGCCCTTTGTGCATGGGGGAGAGAACCTGGATGTCTTCAACCCTGTTCAATCG
>JAWOJI010000034.1:0-2611 GCA_046481735.1 Desulfatiglandales bacterium
AAAAGAATATTGGAATGATGGACTATTTAGACTGAAAAATGTCCATAGGCGGTTGTCCATTGTTTGTGGCAGGGCTCAGATGCAACGGACGATGGACCACTGACTACTGACACCAGGCTTGCTGCTTTTCACCATTTTCGAGTATGCCCGTACTCCAGCGGTGAGCGAGGCAAACCCCTATGTTTTTTCAGGGGGAATCCCTCCATCATCCCATCCCCTGTGGCGGTAGTACTCCTTCACCATGGTCGCAAGCTCCTGCTCCGTGATCCCGTGACCCGATGGAAGAACCTCTCGACAGAGCCTCGGCGGAAGTCGATCCTGTTCGGGTTTCAGGCCCTCTCTCAGGTTGAAGGCCCTCGTCATGTCGACAATGAGGGAGGCTTTCTTTCGAAGGTCCTGGGTGGACAGGGGGTTGCCTGTCACCAGGGATACGATTTTTTCAAGTTCTTCCCACGGGTAGAGGTCCCTGTAGAAACGACAGAAAATCAGGGAATCAAAGATGTTCAAGCGGTCTTCATACTCGACGAGCATTTCCGCCTTGCCCTTGACTGCGTCCGGCGCAATGAGGCCGGCCAGTTCCGGCTTGTAGAAGGTGGTCCGCAGATGGCAGGCCCCCCGGTCCGAGGTTGCATAGGCAAGCCCCATGCCCTTCAGCACTCTCGGTTCATAGCCCGCAGGCTCCATTCCCTTGACATGAACGGCAAATTCCTCCAGATCCCAGGCTTTTGCCGCATGAACAATGCCTTCGGCCAGGACATCGCCGACGCCTCGTCTTTCCGATATCAGGTTTAGAAGGTCTGCAACACCTCTCGCATCGCCGTACTCGAGAGGATAGTCCACCTTTTTTTGCTTTGCCGCTTCCATCGTAAAGGCGCACAGGTTGCCGGCCGTGATCGTGTCCATCCCAAGACGGTCGCACATATCGTTGAGGTGTGCGATCTCTCTTATGTCATTGATCATGCACAACCCCCCAAAGGCATAGATCGTCTCGTACTCGGGTCCCTCGATCACCAGGCCTCTGTGGCGACCGCTCATCAGGGTCGCTTTGCGGCCGCAGGCCATGAAACACTTGAGGCAAGCGCTGGGCTTGATCTCATGCTCCTGGTGGAATCTTTCACCGGAGATTTTCTCCCAGTGGTCACAGGTGCCCTGGGACCAGTATTTTGCAGGAAACGCCTGCACCCGGTTCATGATGGTCACCATCATGGTGGTGCCCAGAGACTTGTACGCCTTGACCCCGGGATGCTCTACATTTCTCTTAGAGAATGCCTTGGCATAATCGGCTGCTCCTTGCGGGTCGGCAAGGGCTCTTCTCCGGTCTCCCTGAAACACAACAGCCTTGACTTTCTTGGCTCCCATGACCGCACCCGAGCCGGTTCTGCCGGCGGAGCGCCAGAGGTCGTTCTCGATTACGGCAAACCGAACCAGGTTTTCCCCTGCCGGCCCGATCACCACGGCCCCCGGCTTCTTAAATCCTTTTCCAGGAATGGCAAATCTTTTCCTTGCTTCTTCCTCGGTGCGATAGGTGTCTGCGCCCCACAGATCCCCTGCATCAAAAAACTCGCACCCCTCCGGGTGAACGGAAAGGGCCGTAGGAGCTTTGGCAATGCCCCGGATCACGACAGCATCGAATCCTGAAGAATCGATCGCTTCCGGGACCTTCCCGCCCGAATAGGACTCGCTGTAAAGCCCTGTGAGAGGCGATTTGGTGAACACACCGTATCGGCTGCCGCCCCAAAGGGCACTTTGGCAAACAGGACCGGTTGCAAAAATGAGGTGGTTTTCCTCCGCATAGGGCGAAAACCCGGGAGGGTTCCTGTCCAGGAGCAGCCGGGTAGCCAGACCCTTGCCTCCCACATATTTCTCCAAAACCTCATCGGGCAAAGATTCAATCTGGAAAGATCGATCCGTGACATTCACAACCAAAATACGTCCATAAGATCCGAACATCGCGGTTTCCTCCTCTCGCTATTGTGTGCGGTCATTTGTTCCAAAGCACACGATTGAGGATGCCCTAAGTTGCTACCCTAATCTTGATGTAATAACAACTGACCCACCTAAACTTCGCAGAAAAGAAGAGAGATCTTGTGTCCATTGGATTAAGCAAAGCCCTTCCATGCTCACGAGGAAGGGCTTTGCCTAAAGCCTAGTTTTGTGAAGCTGCGCACTTTTTTCGTGGTAAGGAGGAAATCCTACAGCATCCAACCAAGACCCAATTCACCGAGTTTATTTGGAGTGGGAATTCCGGTGTTGATATCCCAGCCCATGGCCTGGTAATAGCTAGTCAGAACCTTATCCAAATCAACAACTTGACCTTTGCCGACGCCGTCCGTCGCAGGGACCTTAACCAAGCGTTTGGGCAGGGTGTCGTCTTTGCGGTCGAATCCATAACGATAGTTGATCATTCGTTCCATATTGATCACGCGTTCAGCAGACCGAAGCAGATCTTGAGTCGTCCATTTCTTTCCCACAGTTGCGGACAAAAGATCAGCCCAAGTGCCCGCTTTTACCGCTAAGCATATGGATGCAAAAAGGCAGGCCCCTATCAAGTTGGTCGCCATGGAGAGTTCCTGAACCGGCTTAACCCAAGCCTTATTGTCGTCCTGAAGAG